>CAZGCC010000001.1:0-48209 GCA_964524195.1 uncultured bacterium
TTCGCGTTGAAGGCAAGGAATACGAGACCCAGGATGGCGATGTCATGCTTTTCCGGTTTAGCGTCTAACATCGGTGTCTGTCTGATTACAAAACCTGCCTAGCCAGTCTCATTGTTCGGGTTTACGCTATCCATCTGCCAAGGGAGGCTCACCATGAAGAAGACCACATTACTTTTTTCGATACTAGTTCTTTTAGCAAGCCCCTGCCAAGCCGCCAATTCGCTTACGGTTGTGAGGGTCATTGATGGCGATACCCTCCAGCTTTCGGACGGTCAGACGGTTTCTCTGATTGGCATCCAGCCGTCCCAAGATCCTGAGCAGGGCAAGGAAGCAGTCGAATTTACCCGAAAGCTGGTCGAAGGTAAGCAGGTTAGGTTGGAGTATGATGTTAAGAAGCAGGATAACCCCATCGTCAAGAGAACATTAGCGTATGTGTTTATTGATACCAAGATACCAGAGGATGCTATGTTGAAGGGATGGCCGTGGGGATACCATGTGAAGCATAAAGACCATCTTAGCGAATTTATAAATGCGGAAATTATTCTTGCCGGCTATGCCCAAGTCATGACCGTTCCGCCGAATGTGAAGTATCAGGAGTTGTTCGTGAAGCTGGAGAAGGAAGCGAGAGAAAACAAAAATGGGTTTTGGAGCGGTTCGCAGACTGGAGGTGGTTACAAGTGGGTTGCTGCCGAGAAGGGAAGCTGACAGGCAAAGGGAGAGAGATGAGGAACTGTTGGATGACGCTGAGCTTCCCGGACGGCGTGGTCTTTGGAGCGAGCTTCATTGACCAACCTTCCATAATCTGAAATAATACCGCCCGTTATGAGAAATCCTTTCTACGCCATCTATCGCGATTTTAAAGCCTGCTTTGAGCGGGATCCGGCTGCCCGGACACCGTTCGGCGCGCTTGAGGTTCTTTTTCTTTATTCCGGACTCCATGCCGTGCTTTTTTACAGGTTTGCGCATATTCTTTACACCCTGCGCATTCCTTTTACCCCACGGCTCATTTCCCAGATCGCCAGGTTCCTGACCGGAGTCGAAATTCATCCCGGCGCAAAGATCGCTCCCGGATTTTTCATCGATCATGGCATGGGCGTTGTGATCGGAGAGACGACCGAGATCGGAGAAAATGTGACGATCTATCAGGGCGTGACGCTCGGCGGGACGGGGAAAGAACGCGGCAAACGGCATCCGACACTGGGGCATAATGTCGTGGTGGGGGTGGGAGCCAAAGTTCTCGGGAATATAAAAATAGGCGATCATGTAAAGATCGGCGGCGGCTCGGTCGTGATCCATTCCGTGCCGGACCATTGTACGGTGGTGGGGGTGCCGGCCGAGATCGTAAGGATCGACGGGAAAAAAGTTGAGGAAGTCGACCTTGAACACGGCGATCTTCCCGATCCCGTGCGGGAGCTCAAGAACCGCGTTCGCGAACTTCAAAAAGAAGTCGAATCGCTCGAGGCCCATCATAAGGGCCAGGCGCTTAAGAACAAGCCCTCAAGCGGCGACTAGTATGAGCGCTTCTAAAAAAGGGAAAATCTATTCCGATGGCGGCGCGCGGGGGAATCCGGGGCCCGCGGCGGTCGGCGTGCTCGTTTGTGACGAAAAAGACAACAAGTTGACGGACCATGGCGAAACCATCGGCGAGACGACCAACAATGTCGCCGAATACACGGCGGTGGTTCGCGGTTTGACCTTGGCCGCGGAATTCGGGATCTCCGAAGCGGATTATTTCCTGGATAGCGAACTCGTGGCGCGGCAACTCTCCGGCATTTACAGGCTCAAGGCCGAGCATCTCAAGCCGTTCTTTATCCAGGTCAAGGGCCTTGAAAAAAAATTCAAACGAGTCACTTATTTTCATTTACCGCGCGAGCACCCCAAGATCAAGCATGTGGACCGGCTTGTGAATTTTGCGCTGGACCGGGCGGGTCACTAAGAAGAGGCGAAAAATGGCAACAGCGTTTATCGGGATTTTAGGTGGTTTTCTCGGAGGTCTTTTCGGGGTCGGCGGCGGGACGATCTTTGTGCCGCTCCTAATGCTTCTCAAAGGGTTCGATATCCATCGCGCGATCGGTACTTCACTCTTGATCATCATCTTTACAGCTCTTTCCGGGGCTGTTTTTCACGGAAAATCCGGGATGGTCGACTGGAAAGCCGCTGTTATTTTGGGGGCTTTCAGCATTCTCGGCGTTTGGCTCGGCACCAAGCTATCTCTCAAGCTCGAAGCGGTCGTGCTTCAGCGGGCTTTCGCCATTTTTCTGGTTTTGATCGCGGTCAAAATCTTTTTTTTCAAGCAATCCTAAAATATTCAAGGAGGGGACGATGAAAGTTTCACTGGCAGGCTTGACGAAGTCGGCGCCGAAAGCCGATCTTTTTGTGGCGGGTTATTTTAAGGGAGAAAAGAATCTGAAAGCTCTCAAGAGGATCGATCCCGCATTCGCGAAAGCGGCAGAAGAAGCCATTTCCAAGAAGCGTTTTGAAGGAAAAGCCGGAGAAGTTTTTAGCTCGTATCAAACGGGTTATCGCCAAGCTCCGGAGATGCTTCTTTTGGGGCTGGGCGAGAAAAAAGATCTTAAAGCCGCCTCGCTTAGAAAGGCAGTCGGGACTTTGATAGGGGTGGCTAAAGCCAGAAAAGCCTCGAAGGTCCGCGTGCTTCTGAATTCCTTTCTGACAGAAGGCGTTTCTTCAAAAGAAGCTGCGGCGATCTTTGCGGAGACCTCCTTCTTAGCAGCCTATCGCTTCACGCAATATAAGACACAAAAAAAAGATGAATCACCAAAAGCTCCGGAAGCTGTGGAGCTTGCCTCTGAAGCCAAAGAAGATTTCTCATCCATGCGCGCGGCGATGGCGCGCTCCGAGAAGATCGCCAAAGCGGTTCTTTTAGCGCGGGACCTGAATAATGAGCCGGGGAATGTCATGAATCCGCCGCGCCTTGTGGTCGAAGCCAAGAAACTCGCGGCCGAGAAAAAACTGACGCTCAAAGTGCTCGGGCTTGCGGAGCTTCAAAAACTTGGGATGAACGGGATTCTGGCCGTGAATCAGGGAAGCGTAACGCCTCCTGCCCTGATCATTATGGAGCACGGAAAAGAGCACAAAGAAAAAGGCACGATCTGTCTTGTTGGAAAAGGCGTGACTTTCGACACAGGTGGCATTTCCATCAAGCCGTCCAAAGGGATGGAAGAAATGAAATACGACAAGTCCGGCGCGATAGCAGTAGTCGCGACCATGGGGCTTGTGTCCGACCTGAAGCTGCCCCTCCACATTGTGGGGCTTGCGCCTACCGTGGAAAATAATGTCGCCAACGATCCTCAGAGACCCGGCGATATCATCCGGATGTATAACGGAAAAACCGTGGAGGTTATGAACACCGATGCCGAAGGCCGCCTCATCCTTGCGGACGCGTTATCGTATTGCGCCGAGTATAAGCCGGTGGCGATCATCGATGCCGCGACGCTGACGGGAATGTGTCACCATACCTTCGGGGACAAGACCTGCGGGATCCTGGGAACGGACCAGAAGCTTGTCGACGCGATCCAGAAAGCCGGCGAAAAGGTCGGCGAGCGCTGCTGGCAGCTTCCTTTGTGGGAGGAATACGGCGAATGCATCAAGTCACATCACTCCGACCTTCAAAACACAGGGGACGGCTATGCGGGGACGATCACGGCTACCATGTTCCTCAAGGAATTTGTGCCCGCCAAGACGCCCTGGGTTCATCTGGACATTGCCGGAACGGCGTACTGCAGCAAGGATCGCTTCGATTGTCCCAAAGGAGCGAACGGGTTCGGAGTGCGGCTTTTTGCCGAGGTTCTTTCGAATTGGAGCCCGGAGAGTTTTTCCGGAAAATAGCAGGGAAGTAAAGATTTCTCGTGGAAAGCCGTTAGATAGAGGGCAGGGAAACGGCCAATTTTAAGGAGAGAAACCATGAGAAAAACCCTTTCTTGTTTAATTGCTTTTTTAATGATCTTCGCCTCAGCGTCTTCGTCCGCTTTCGCGGCGGGAGGCAAAGAATTCGGCGCCTCGCTGCTCTTGCCGACGACCGGTCAAGCGATGAACGGCGAGATCGGAGCCACCAAGACCAAGATCATGGCAGGCATTGAAGTCGCCGCCGTGACCACAACGATCCTTCTCGCGACCTTAACGAGCGGGGGTTTGTTCTGGGTCGGCCTCGGTCCCTTGATCGCGAATCACGCATGGAGCGCCACCGATGCCTTCAAGACGGCGCGGAGCGGCAACAACAATGACCCTTATGTTCAACAACAACTTTCTTCAGCCCAGCGGACCCTGGACATGTCCCGTCAGAACCGCTTTGACAGGGAATCCGATATTCGCCAGAGGATCCTCAACGCTAGCGCGCAATAAAAACAAGATCCCGCTCTTTGATTTTTTGATATTGCAAAAGGCCTGGTCCTTGGGATCAGGCCTTTTTTCTACACCGCTCTCCGCTTAAGAGAGTGCAGCGCCAAAGGAATTCATGAAAGATCATCAAAGACGGCTTATTCTCTCCCAACTTCGCATGACGGCTGAGGTTTGGCAAGGGGTCGAGAAAGATCTGCTGCCCGCTGACCGCTGGCTTGCCCGTTATTTTTACCAGAACCGAAAAAAAGTCGGCTCACGCGACCGGAAATTTATTTCCGAAACGATCTTTGCGGCCTTTCGTAATAAAAGTTTTCTGGAGGCATGGGTTGAAAAAGCAAAGCCCCGGCCTCTTTTGAGCGAGGCTGAAAAAGGTGAGCTGCTGTGCCTTTTTGCCGCCGCGAAGGAGGGGCTTGTTCCCAAAGAAGATTTTCGCGAATTCTTCAATCAAAGCGAAAAGACTTATGCGGCTTTGCGTGAGCATTTGCTTCCTGAAGGAGAGGGGCCGAAATCCAAAGAAGAAATGATGGCCCTTCTTTATTCTTTCCCTCTGTGGCTTGTCCGGCACTGGGTGGAGGCCTTCGGCGTGAAAGAGACCGAGAACCTGCTCGGATTTTTCCAGCAGAGGCCGCTTCTTGTGCTTCGAGCTAACACGCTCAAGATCAGCCGTAAAAAGCTTGTCGATATGTTCCGCCGGATGGGCGTGGAGGCTAATTCCACGACCCGTTCTTACTACGGTCTTATTCTTCAGGAACGCCGCAATGTGTTCGATACGCCAGCTTTCCGGGACGGATGGTTTGAAGTCCAGGATGAGGGAAGTCAAATGGTCTGTCAAAAGATGGATCCTCAGCCCGGAGAGAGCGTTTGGGATGTTTGCGCCGGCGGCGGCGGGAAGAGCCTTCTCTTAGCGGCGATCATGGAGAACAAGGGGCGGGTTGTGGCGACGGATCTTCGTAACTATAAACTTGAGGAATTGAAAAAAAGGGCCAAGCGCGCTGGAGTTTTTAATGTTTTTCCAGCCGAACTGGATCGCATGGCTGAGCTCCGGATCGCGCAAAAGGGATTTGACCGGATCCTGGTGGACGCGCCGTGCTCCGGGACCGGGACTTTGGGCCGGAACCCGGACGCAAAATGGAAGCTGAACCCCTCTTGGTTCGAAGCTCTTCCCAAAGAACAGCTTTCGATCCTCGAAAAAGCTTTGCCATATCTCGCGAAAAACGGCAGACTGTATTACGCGACTTGTTCGGTGGAGGCTGCGGAGAACGAGCGGGTGGCGGAGGCTTTTCTTGCGGCGCATCCGGAGCTTGAGGCTGTTCCATGCGGGGAAGAGGGCGAAAAATTTTTCAAACTTTGGCCTCCCGAGAGCGGGACGGATGGTTTTTTCCTTGCGACTTTCCAAAAAAAGCGATAAAGCCTAACGGTGGAGAATAAGCTATGAATAAAATGACGGCATGGATCCTTCTAGGGTTTTTATTTCTTGGGACACCCCCTCTTTTTGCGGAGGAGACGGCGGAAAAGAAAAGCGGCCTAGCGCAGGTCGGGGCCATTGAAAAACGCGGGTTCGTGAATTTTGCCACAACCCTTGGCGAATTCGGGACGACCTTGCAAAGAGAAAAAAGGGACCACCCTAAGGCTTGGCCTTTAACCTATGTTCCTCGGACATTCATGAACATGGCGATCAGAGTCTCCTCAAGCGTGAACGATATCGCCGTGCTTCCCTGGTATGCGGCTGCGGCGGATGATGATACGCCTCTTACCCGGCACTTCGAGCTTCCGGACTATGTCTGGGAAAAAGAATAATCACGATTCGCGCCTCTTAGAATAGCCTTTTCCCGATGCAAAAAAACAACATCGCGATCATTCTCGTTGCTCCCGAAAACCCCGACAACATTGGCGCTGTAGCCCGGGCCGTTAAAAATATGGGGTTTTCGGATCTTCGCCTGGTAATGCCCCCTCATGGGTGGCGGACAAAAAGCAAAAAGATGGCCGTGTCTGCGGCGAATATTCTAGCAGAAGCGCGGACATTCCCATCGATTCAAAAGGCCGTCGAGGATCTGGGGTTTGTGATCGGGACCACACGGCGCTCAGGAAGTCACCGCGGAGCTTTCCTTTCTTTCGATGCTGGCATCTCTAAGGTTCGCCGGAGTTCGTTACGGCAAAAAACGGGGATCGTTTTTGGCCGTGAGTCCAAAGGTTTAGCTAACGAAGAAAGCTCTCTTTGCGATCATTTGGTGACGATCCCCACGGGATCCGCCTATCCCTCTTTGAACCTTGCGCAAGCCGTGATGGTTCTGCTTTTTGCTCTTTCGTGGGATCGCCATGAGGGTTCCGTGGCTGTTCCCGAAAGGGCTTTGAATAAAAAAGAGATCGAGATCACGATCGGTCATTTTGAAGAAGCCCTGAAGGTTCTGGGCTACAAAAGCGGAGGAGCGGATCTTTTGCCGCGCATTCTTAAGACTTTCCGCGGGTTGATCAAGCGTAGCGGCCTTTTGGAGGCCGAGGCTCAGATGGTCAAGGGATTATCGCGAAAGATCCGAGAGAAAATGAACGCATCCCGCCAGGAGAACCGTTGATGATGCTGGTTTCTCCGGAGACCTGAAGGGGGTATAATCACGGCAGAGGCTTTCCCCAGGAGCTCTTTTTAATTCTTTATTGAACAACCGAAAAGGAGTTATAAGAACATGGACGAGCAAACTCTGAAACAAGAATTACTCAAGCTGATCCAGGAAAAAGCTGTGGTGCGAGGAGAACGCAAGCTTGCTTCCGGAAAGATCTCGCAGTACTACATCGACGGCAAACAAGTCTCGTTGGACGCTCAAGGCCTGTTCCTCGCGGCGAAACTGATCCTTCACATGGCTCAGGCGGTTGGAGCGGACGCGGTGGGCGGTCCAACGCTTGGCGCGGATCCTCTTGCGGCAGCTGTATCCGTGCTAAGCTCCCAAAGCGGAAAACCCCTCAAGGCGTTCATCGTCCGTAAGGAAGCTAAAGATCACGGAATGCAGAAGATGATAGAAGGTCCTGCTTTAGCGCCCGGCGACAAGGTGGTTATGCTGGAAGATGTGATCACGACCGGAGGATCGGTCCTGAAAGCCATTAAAGAAGTGGAGGCTTTGGGAGCGAAGGTGGTCAAGACGATCTGTCTTGTGGATCGCAACGAAGGCGCCCTGGAGACACTTGCCAGCTATCATTACTCTCCGATCTTTACGCTTCGCGATCTCGGACTATAACGATCCATATCAGCACCTTTTTAGACAAAAAAAAGCGCCCCGTCACTGACGGAGCGCTTTTTTTATTCCAAAAACGATCTTATTTCTTCACATAGTCGTATGCGTTATGTTTCTTGGCGACATGTTTTTTAGCGGGAGCCGCCTGTGTTTCGGTGACTGTCACAAGAGGTTCTTGCGAAACGACCGGCATTACAGGCTGCTGATAAACCACAGTATCCTGTTCGATCACGACAACTTCAGAGGATTCTTCTAAACAATTGTCATAGGATTTTGCAACAGGGAAACCGTTGAATCCCGGGACCCAGAAAAGGGCGACATCCACGATACCGGAACTTGCGCGAAGCGCTGTGCACCCAAGACCGCCCGCCATGCCAGTAAGCGTTCCGATAAAGGGAGTTTCAGTTTTTGTTCGGTTGACGGTCTGGACCACGATATCCACGGGGCTTGTAGCAACATTGAGAAGCCCGCGACCCAACATTCCGCCAACCTTCTCTTTATAGACATCCGATTGCGCCATTTCCCAAGTATCCTTCGCGAAACTGACCGGGATCAACAAAAAAGCGCAGACCAGAAGAGCCAATAAAATCTTCATTCCCTTCATGAGCAACCTCCCTTTTTTCTGAAATTTTTAAAATAGCCAAAAGGCCTCAAAACACCAGACCCAAACTGAACAGGCATAGATACTACAATGAATAAAAATAACAAGCAATAATATTTTATTTAGGGGAGCTCATTTTTATAAGCGTATTCAGGGCAAAGGGTTACAAAAAATCATAAAAAGCGTAAAAACTAGCAACTATTGACAATTTATAGTATGTAGTGTAGGTTGTGTTGTAGTATATAGCTATAGATAGCTCAAAAATAGCAATACTAAACAAGGAGATTTGATATGGAGCAACCGAAAGAACAGAGTCAGGAATACCAGTACCCAAGACGCGAACGCAGCCAGATCATGACGCCCAAAGAAGCGGCGAAATATCTTGGTTTCCATCTCGTGACGGTCTATCGCTTGCTGAAGAAGGGCGAAGTTCCGGCAACGAAGATCGGCGGGCAGTGGCGCTTTAAGAAGGATGTCTTGGATGCTTGGCTGAATGACCGGATGAGCCAGTAACGGCTGGACGGCCGGGACCCAGGTTTAAAAAAATTTTTCATTTTTCGCTCGAGAGTTCTTTTCGCAAGGAAAAGTTCTCGAGCGATTTTTTTCAAGCGCCAAGGCGATCTTCCGGTGAGGGGAGGGGAAAGCGATCTCTCTCAGCCTGGAGACCGGAAGCCATCTTCCATGCGGGCGGTTCAACAAACTCGTTTTTTCTAGCCTCGAGCCATAAACCTCAAGCGTGACCCGATATTTTGTAAAGCCATGCTGAATTTTCAAAAAAAGAACAGGCTTCAGCTCTAACGGACGGATTTCCTCGAGCATGTCAGTTCTTCGAGGCCAGAAGGGGAACATCCACAATCCTCCCCAGCGGCTTTGCTCGGGCTGTTTCTCAAGCCAAACCTCATCCTCTCCATTGCGTAATACCAGCGCCGCCATTCGAATTTTTTCATAGGTCTCTTTTCGAAAGCGGACCGGATAAAAGAGCTCCTTTCCTTTCTGATGTGCCCGGCACTCTCTTCTTACTGGGCAGCGGGCGCATTGAGGGATCAGGGGAAAGCAAACCGTGGCGCCCAACTCCATCAGGGCTTGGTTGAAATCCCCCGGGTTTTTTCCCGGCAGAAGGGCCCCGGCCATCGACCAAAGTTTTTCCAGGGTCTTTTGCTTGTCCACGCTTTGAGGGATGGCAAAGATCCTTGTGAGGATGCGGATCACATTTCCGTCAAGGACCGGAGTTTTTTCGTTAAACGCGATACTGGCGACCGCTCCCGCCGTATAGCGGCCGATTCCGGGAAGCCTTCTTAAGGCTTCAGCGGTTTGAGGGATTTTTCCATGGAATTCTCTCTGAACCCGCTGAGCCGCCTTGTGGAATAGACGGACTCTGCGGTAATAACCGAGCCCTGCCCAGGATTTTATGGCTTTAGAGAGGGGGGCATGCGCCAATGCGGCTAACGACGGGAAAGCTTTGAGCCACCGTTTATAGTAAGGAATAACTGTAGCTACCTGGGTTTGCTGGAGCATGATCTCGGAAACCCAGATCTTGTAGGGATCGCGAACGCGTCGCCACGGGAGGTCCCTTTTTTCCCGGGAATACCACTTCCGGAGGGAGGCGCGGATTTTTTTGAAGGAGGAAAAAGAATCTTTCATGGGCGTATCATAGCGGGTCAGAGAAAGAGCGACAAGAGCTCTGATAAAAAGTGATAAAAAAAGGTTAAGGAAACGGACGGGGGGACGATAATTTCTAGGAAAATAAAGGGTTGCCCATGACGAGGAGTTATGGCAAAATGCGACCCAGTAGATGCTGCCGTATCTAGGCTTTTAAAAACCAAGGAGGAGAAACAAATGAAGAAGATCATGAGTCTCGTAGTAATTCTTTCCATGATTCTCGCGCCGATGGCGTTTGCCGCGAGCCCGTGGACGGAAGAGAAAACCTATGGCGAAAAAGCCGTGGGCAAATTGGGATATGGCTTGACCAACACGATTCTCGGTTGGACCAAGCTTTTTTCCACCCCCAATGAATATTCTAACGAAGGCAAGAATGTTTGGTCAGGCGTTGGACAGGGCATGATCGATGCGGGCGTTACCACGGTTCTCGGTGCCGTTCAGTTGGTCACCTTCGCGATTCCTGCTGACATTCCGATCCCGAGCGATGTGAATCTCGGCGGCGGCAAGTAAGAACAGCGTTAGAAACAGATGTGAAAAATGCCGGGTCTTCGGACCCGGCATTTTTTGTTTCTAGGCCAACTTCAGGGCCAAGGTTCTCCCCTTTAATCAAAGAGTTCGTCCACCCAGCCCTTCTTGTTTTTCTCTATGCTTTCGCGAAGGCGACTCTTTTTGGAGGGAGTGACGCGGGTCTTGGGGTTGATGGTCCAGCCGTGGCGGAGCTTGGGAACTTTTAAAGGTTTTTTCTTTGGCATCGGAGTTCCTTCTAGGAAGGGGAGCCGCCTAAACTTTTGAAGGGCGTAAGAGCCCGGAGCATTTCCTCATGAACCCAGCCATTCGTAGCGAGATTTTGCCGTCCAGTCAGAGTTAAAGGTCTACCGGAAAAATCCGTAAGTTGTCCGCCAGCCTCCTTGGCGATCATCATACCGGCCGCCTTGTCCCAGGGCGAAAGATGCATCTCATAATAGCCATCGAAACGGCCGCAGGCGACATAGCAAAGGTCGATCGCGGCCGAACCGGTGCGTCGGATGCATTGGACCTTGGTCAGGAAGGAGCGAAGCATGCTCAGGTAATCTTCCGGATTCTTTTTTCGGTCATAGGGGAAACCGGTCACAACAAGAGCTTCCGAGAGGCTTTTTGCTTTAGAGACATGGATGCGTTCCCCGTTCAAAAAAGCGCCCTTGTCGCGCTCGGCGAAAAAGAGTTCATTGCGGGTAGGGTCCAACACGCCGCCCATCTCCAGCCGTCCATTCTGCTCGAAGCCGATCGAAACAGAAAAAACCGGAAAACCATGGGTAAAGTTTGTGGTCCCGTCGATGGGGTCGATGATCCAGCGGCATTCAGAGCCCTGAAGCGCGGGGGATTCTTCGGCCAGGATCGAATGGCCCGGAAAACGCTTTAAGATCAGCTCTACGATGGCTTTTTCCGAAGCTTTATCGATCTCCGTGACAAGGTTGAACTCGCCTTTCTTGGTGATCTTGAGCTTCTTCCCGAAGCTCGCGCGGATGATCTTTCCGGCTTTGGCCAGCGCTTCCAAGAGCGTACTTTTAATTTTAGCGTTCTTCATATAAAATGTGGTTCCTTTTGATGAGTCCGGTTGCGGTATCAAGGCATTCTAGTCCCAATACTTTTCAATTTCAATGAAGTTGAAATTGGGGCAACCCTTGTCAGCCATTTTTAAAATAAATTTTTAGACAAGGGTAGCGAAGGCGCCTTGTGTCGCAATGTTCTCATAGGTCTGATAACCCTTAACGCTAGAGGAACCCTCATGAAATCCTATCGTGTTACTTTGATCCCCGGTGATGGTGTTGGCCCCGAACTTGCGGAAGCCGCCCAGCTCTGTCTTGATGCTACAGGAGTGAGATTCGATTGGGACATTCAAGCCGCGGGCTTGGATGTAATGGATGCCGAAGGGACGCCGCTTCCGGATCGAGTGATCGAATCCATTCGGAAGAATAAGATCGCCATCAAAGCGCCGATCACCACGCCCGTTGGAACGGGCTTCCGTTCCGTTAATGTAGCGCTCCGAAAGGAGCTCGACCTTTATGCCTGCGTGCGGCCCTGCAAATCCTACGAAGGAGTCCGTTCCCGCTATAAAAAGATCGATCTTGTGATCGTCCGCGAAAACACAGAAGATCTTTACGCCGGCATCGAGTTCCAAAAAGGAACCCCGGAAGCCAAAGACCTGATCGGTCAGATCGAGAAACTCTCTCAAAAGAAGATCCGGCCGGATTCCGGCATCAGCATTAAACCGATCTCCGTGACCGGGACCGAGCGGATCGTGAAATATGCTTTTGAATACGCGAAGCAATACAAGCGCAAAAAGGTCACAGCGGTCCATAAAGCGAACATTATGAAATTCACCGACGGGTTGTTCCTGGAAGTGGCGAGGGAAGTGGCCAAGAAGTATCCGGAGGTCGAATTCGAGGATCGGATCGTGGACAATATGTGCATGCAGCTGGTCCAGAAGCCTGAGCTTTACGATGTCCTTGTCCTTCCCAATCTTTACGGAGATATCGTTTCCGATCTTTGTGCCGGGCTGATCGGCGGGCTCGGAGTTGCGCCGGGCGCCAATATAGGAACGGACAGCGCTCTTTTTGAGGCGACGCATGGCTCCGCTCCGAAATACAAAGGACAGAACAAATTAAATCCAACCGCTGTGATCCTCTCGGGTGTTTTAATGCTCCGCTATTTGGGCGAAATCCAGGCGGCGGACCGGCTTGAGAAAGCCGTCGCCGAGGTGATCCGCGAAGGCAAGGATGTCACTTATGATATGAAAGCCGATCGAAACGATCCCAGCGCGGTGGGCACAAGAGAGATGGGGCAAGCCATTATCAGAAAGATGAAAGGATAGTATGAAAAGGGCCAAAGTGACCGTAGTCGGAGCGGGTTTCGTCGGCGCGACCGCCGCGCAAAGGATCGTCGAAAAAGATCTCGCCGATGTTGTTTTAATTGATATCGTGGAAGGCCTACCGCAAGGCAAGGCGCTTGATATGATGGAGTCGGCGCCTGTGGAAGGATTTTCCTCGAAGATCCTTGGAACGAACCAGTATGCGGACACCGCCGGGTCTGCCGTGATCGTGATCACAGCGGGTCTTGCGCGAAAGCCTGGCATGAGCCGCGATGACCTTCTTTTCAAGAACGCGGAGATCGTGGGAGGGATCGTGACTGGATGTGCAAAATATTCTCCAGAGGCCATTCTCGTGATAGTGACCAATCCGCTGGATGTCATGACCTGGCTTGCGCAAAAAAAATCAGGATTTCCAGCAGAACGAGTGATCGGCATGGCCGGGGAGCTGGATTCTGCGCGGTACAGCTACTTCATTGCTGAAAAATTGGGCTGTAAACCCTCCGAAGTGAAAGCAGTCGTGCTTGGCGGGCACGGAGACCAGATGGTCCCGGTGCCGCAACTGACCAAAGTCAAAGGAAAGCCCATTACAAAACTCTTGGAGCCTGCGACGATCGAGGCGATCAATCAGCGAACACGGGATGGCGGAGCCGAGATCGTGAAGCTTCTCAAGTCGGGGAGCGCCTACTACGCGCCTTCTTCTTCGGCTGTCAAAATGGTCCGGGCCATTCTCAAAAATACCGGCGAAGTCATTCCTTCATGTGTTTATCTGACAGGGCAATACGGCTTAAAGGATGTTTATTGCGGCGTTCCCGCGAAGCTCGGACGGGAAGGAGTCAAAAAAATAATTGAACTTCCCGTCACCCCGGCTCAGGCGCAAGCCCTTCAGGTGTCTGCCGCGGATGTCCGGCTGAATTTTGAAAAAACAAAGGTCTGAAATGTCTCATATTGCTTGGGATCCAAAATACAGCGTTAACATCGAAGCGATCGACGAGCAACATAAGCACCTCTTCGAGGTTTTAGGGAATCTTTTCGACGAAATGGGCCAAAAGAGGGCCCAAGAGACCCTGGGAGGCATTATCGCAGAGCTCATTCAGTATGCGAGCGAGCACTTTGCGACAGAAGAAATCTTCATGACGCAATACGGCTTTCCGGGTTATGCCCAACACAAGAAAGAACACGAGGCTTTTAAAGCCAAAGTTGCCGCTTTTCAAAAAGGCTTTGATGCGGGGAAAGCGACGCTTTCGATAGAAGTAATCGATTTTTTGACGGGTTGGCTGGATCATCATATTTTGAAGGTCGATCAGGAATACAGCCCGTTTCTGAATGAAAAAGGGGTTTGTTGATGAGTCTTTTGAACAGTTTCGGGAGCAAGGTAACCTTAAAGATCGCGGGGAAGGACTACACGATCTACCGGCTTCGCGCGCTTCAGGAATGCGGCATTGCGAAAGTCCAACGACTTCCGTTTTCCATCCGCGTGCTTCTTGAGAATCTGCTCCGGAACGAAGACGGCAAAAGCGTGACCGCCAAGGACATCGAACGGCTCGCGACCTGGGACCCGGCCCGGAAAAGCGAACACGAGATCGCATTCACGCCAGCCCGCGTCCTGCTTCAGGATTTTACGGGAGTTCCGGCCGTCGTGGATCTTGCGGCGATGCGTGAAGC
This sequence comes from uncultured bacterium, assembly GCA_964524195.1. GTDB lineage: Bacteria > Omnitrophota > Omnitrophia > Omnitrophales > Aquincolibacteriaceae > Aquincolibacterium. The sequence goes on from CAZGCC010000001.1 coordinate 14,348, forward strand.
GATGATGAAGATGGGGGGTGACCCCAAAAAGATCAACCCGCTTCAGCCCGTGGACCTTGTTATAGATCATTCGGTCCAGACAGATTTTTCAGGGAGCGGGGAAGCCTTCTCAAAAAATATCACCCGTGAATTTGAACGAAATCAAGAGCGCTACCAGTTCCTCAAGTGGGGCCAGCAGGCCTTTCGCAACTTTCGCGTAGTCCCTCCCGCGACCGGGATCATTCATCAGGTGAATCTCGAATATCTTTCCCCCGTGATCTTCAGCCGGAAAGACGGCGCAAAAACTTTCCTTTATCCGGACACGCTTGTGGGGACGGACTCTCACACCACGATGATCAACGGCCTTGGCGTTCTCGGTTGGGGTGTGGGAGGGATCGAAGCTGAAGCCGCGATGTTGGGGCAGCCCATCTCCATGCTGATCCCCGAAGTGATGGGAGTTAAATTCTCAGGGAAATTATCTGACGGAGTGACCGCCACGGATCTTGTGCTAACTGTGACCGAGAAACTCCGGGAAAAAGGCGTGGTCGGGAAATTTGTGGAATTCTTCGGCCCCGGCGTAAGCGAACTTTCGCTTGCGGAGCGCGCGGTGGTCGCGAACATGGCTCCCGAATACGGTGCCACAGCCGGATTTTTCCCGGCCGATCAGGAAACGCTGAATTTTTTAAAACTCACCGGCAGGAATCCCGAGCAGGTCGCGCTCGCGGAGGTTTATCTAAAGGAGCAAGGGCTCTTCAGGTACGGGGCCGATGAAAGGATCGTTTATTCGGATACTCTGGAACTTGATCTTTCTGCCGTTGTTCCGAGCATGGCGGGGCCCAAACGCCCCCAGGATCGCGTGACGCTTAAAGAAGTAAAACCTTCTTTTAAGAAGGTTTTAGACGAAACGGCGAAAATTAAAACAGACGCGAAGAAAAAAGCCTCGATCGAGATCGGTGGCGAAAAATGCGAACTCGCTCAAGGCGCGGTGGTCATTGCTTCCATCACGAGCTGCACAAACACCTCAAGCCCCTCCGTGATGCTTGCGGCGGGAATTCTCGCCAAAAAGGCGCTTCAAAAAGGGCTGACCGTGAAGCCCTGGGTGAAGACAAGTCTTGCCCCGGGATCCCAGGTCGTGACGGATTATCTTGCCGCAAGCGGTCTTTTGTCGTGTCTGGAGGTGCTGAAGTTCAATCTCGTGGGATACGGTTGCATGACTTGCATCGGGAATTCCGGACCGCTTGCCGAGCCTGTCTCGAAAGCCATCAAAGAAAAAGATCTGGTCGTGGCTTCGGTGCTTTCAGGGAACCGCAATTTCGAAGGCCGCGTGCATGCCCAGGTTCGCGCCAATTATCTTGCCTCGCCGCCGCTTGTGGTGGCTTACGCGATCGCGGGCACCGTCATGATCGATCTTGAAAAAGAGCCGCTGGGGCTTGGAAAGAACGGCAAGCCGGTCTACTTGCGGGATATCTGGCCGAGCTCGGCGGAAGTCCGGGAAGCCATGAAAAGCGTTGATGCTTCAATGTTCCGGAACCGTTACAAGAATGTTTTTGAAGGCAATGACGCGTGGCGTGCTTTAGAAGCTCCCGCGGGGGACACCTTCGCTTGGGATAAGAAATCCCTTTATGTGAAGCACCCGCCCTACTTTAAAAAAATGCCCGACGGGCCGCTGGAGCTCAAAGACATTAAAGAAGCCAGGGTCTTGGCGATCTTGGGCGACTCCATCACGACCGATCACATTTCCCCCGCAGGTTCGATCAAACCAGACAGCCCGGCTGGGAAATACCTGATCGAAAATGGAGTTGAACCCAAGGAGTTTAATTCTTACGGCGCTCGGCGCGGCAATCATGAAGTGATGGTGCGGGGGACTTTCGCGAATATCCGCCTGAAAAATCAGATGGTTCCGGGCGTCGAAGGGGGCATGACCCGGTATTTTCCGGAAAAAGGGAAGCCCGTTGTGACCACGATCTTTGATGCCTCCATGAAATATCAGGAAGAGAAACGGCCGCTTTTGATCCTTGCGGGCAAGGAATATGGCTCTGGCTCATCGCGCGATTGGGCGGCCAAAGGCCCCGCGCTTTTAGGTGTCAAAACCGTGATCGCCGAAAGTTATGAGAGGATCCATCGCAGCAACCTGATCGGGATGGGCATTTTGCCGCTCCAGTTTTTCCAGGGCCAGAACGCCTCTTTTTTTGGACTCAAGGGCGGAGAGCTTTATTCGATCGAAGGGATTTCCAAGGGGCTCAAGCCCGGCAAGATCCTTACGGTCAAGGTTTCCGGAACAGGAAAGACGAAGGTCTTTGAAGCGGTCTGCCGGATCGATACTCCGGTTGAACTCGAGTATTACCGGCATGGCGGCATCCTCCAGTTCGTTCTTCGCCAGCTTTTAAAATAAATCAGCGGTTCCCGTTTTTGACGCTTCGAGTATAATACCGTCGTTGTCAGGCTGGAGGACGGCCCTTTTTTACATACATCAAACAGGAGCAAAAAAATCAAATGCCTCACTCAAAATCGAAAGAACCTTCAAGTGCGTCAAAACTGATCAAAGGTCTCGAAGGGGTCGTTGCGGCCCAGACTTCGTTAAGCGATGTGGACGGCGAGAACGGCCGGCTTCTTTATCGCGGGATGATGATCGGAGAGCTTGTTGAGAAATCCCATTTTGAGGAAGTGACCTACCTGCTTTGGTACAAGAAACTCCCGACCCAGGAGGAGCTGGTTCAGTTCAAGGATACCCTGAAGGCCCAGAGGCCTCTCTCCGAACTGGCGCTTCGCATTTTGAAGCTTGTCCCGACCTCAACGCATCCGATGAGCGCTCTAAGGACCATGTGCTCGCTTATGGGGAGTCTGGATCCCCGGGCACATATCGTGAATCCCGAAGAATCCCTCCGCAAGGCTTATCACTTGACGGGCGTTTTCCCGACCATTATTGCGGCTTTTTACCGGCTGCGCGAAGGAAAAGAACCTATTGCGCCCGACATGGAGCTTTCCCATGCGGCTAATTTTTTATACATGATGTCCGGAAAAAAACCGACGCCGGAAATGGAGAAGGCGCTCGACGCCTATCTGATCCTGCTCGCCGATCACGGTCTGAACGCGTCGACTTTTGCGGCGCGTGTGACGACCGGAACGCTTTCCAACCTTTATTCGGCGGCGACTTCGGCGGTGGGGACGCTTGCCGGAGAATTGCACGGCGCGGCGAACCAGTACGCGATGGAAATGATCCTCGAGATCGCCTCGCCCGGGAACGCGGAGGCATTCGTCAATAAACTTCTGGATGAAAAAAAGAAAGTCATGGGATTCGGGCACCGTATTTACAAGACCCGGGATCCCCGCGCGGAAGCGTTCCGCGCCATTGCCCGGGACCTTTGCGTGAAAGCCGGGAAGACCTCGTGGCTTGAGATCGCCGATCATGTCGAAAAAGTCATGTGGGGCCGCAAAAAGATCCCCTGCAATGTGGATTTTTTCTCGGCACCGGTGCTTTATGTGCTTGGATTTCCTCCGGATTTTTTTACGACCGTCTTTGCGGCGAGCCGCATCGCGGGTTGGAGCGGGCATATTATCGAGCAGCAGCTCGATAACCGGTTGATCCGTCCGATGGCGGAATATATCGGCCCGCAGGAGAACTACTACATTCCCTTTGAGGAGCGAAAATAGGGGCGTGACCTCATTCCCGCCAGCTTGACGGGGATCCGTTACGCCGTGTTAATGTTGAAAGGCTTCCGGGCCCCATGAGCGCGAACCTTGATTACGCGTATGATCAGTATCTGAAAGCTCATGAAGCCCAGGCAGTTCCCGCCATGCTTCGTTTCAGTGAGAAACTGAAGAACGCGGCATTCGCCTATGGCCGGTTCACGGTCCCGGCCTTTTACAAAGCCTATTTTGTAACTCCCAAACAACAGCATCTCCTGAAACGCGCTGCCTCTGCCTTCTCGCAGATCCTCAATAAAACAACCCGGCTCTATTTTGAGGAGGCGCAAATGAGATCTCATTTCCATCTTTCTCCCGAGGCCGAAGAGCTCGTGAAGATCGATCCCGGATACTCCCAGCCCGTGGTGTTCAGCCGTTTTGACGCCCTTCTGGAAGGGGAGAGCCTGAAACTTCTGGAGTTCAACTGTGATGCTCCGGCCGGCGCCGCCTACGCGGACCAGCTGGAATCCGCGTTCCTTTCCGAGGAATTGATCTGGCCCTTCGCCGGAGAACATCACCTGGCTGCAAGCGAACGCGTCCAGGCGATCCTTTCGTCCCTGCTGTCGGTCTATGAGGAATTCGGCGGATATGAAACGCCGCAGATCGCCATCGTCGACTGGCGCCATGCGCGAACCGCCTCCGAAGCTGGTTTTATGAAAAGCCATTTTGAATCCAAAGGGTATAAAACCACGATCGCGGACCCGCGCGAGCTTCAGTACAAGGGCGGCAAACTTTATCATAAGGGGTTTCGTGTGCATTTGATTTACCGGGGGGTTTCGTTTGACGAGCTTCTGGAAAGGATCGATGAAGTTCAGGACCTTTTGCGCGCCTACAAGGATAAAGCGGTGTGCGTGGTCAACCCTTTGCGGTCGAGACTTGCCTCAAGCAAATCGATCTTTTCTCTTTTGACGACCCCGGAATGCGACCGCTTTTTTACGGAGAACGAAAACGCGATGAAGCGCCAGCATCTTCCCTGGACCCGGTGTCTTTCAGATGCCGAGGATTTTTATGGGCATCGGAAAGTCTTTCTGATCGATTTTCTTAAAGACGAAAAGGAAACCGTGGTTTTGAAGCCCTCCGGATCAAGTCATGGAGCGCGGCGCGTTCATATCGGCCGCGAAACGCCGGATGGCGACTGGAATGCGGCCGTAGACCGCGCCTTGAAAGAAGAAGATTGGGTGATCCAGGAGCAGGTCGCGGTTCCGGCCATAACGGTGCCGGTGGTGGTGAATCAGAAGCTGGAGTTTGCTTATAAAAAACACAATTTTAACATGCTCGTTTCTGGTGGAAAATACGCCGGCGGATTCGTTCGTTTAAGCGATGAAAGTGTGATCAATGTGGCGACCGGAGGGGGGCTGATGACCGCGCTCTGGTCGGATGTCGCGCCTGAGAACCACGCCTAAGAAAAACCGAATTTGAGATTTGATTTTTAAAGGTTGGGGGCGTATCCTTAAACTCTGAGAGGATCGTACGGATGTCCAAGAAAAAACAAAAAATTTTCAGCCTCGAAGAAGCCGACGCCCTTTTGCCCGAACTTGAAAGAAGGCTCACCCACCTTCGGTCCCAAAAAGAAGCATACAGCCGCACGCACGACCTTCTTTTTATGCACGAACTGGTTTGTGCCGCCGAACGGTCCAACGGCTTTTCCGAGGAAAAAGATGGCTTGGAAGAAGGGATTCACGCCCTTGAGGAGGCAATCGAGGCTTTGGCCAAGGATGTTGACGCGATCATCGAAAAAGGTTGTCTTCTCCGGAACATCGAAAAAGGGCGCGTGGATTTTCCGGGTCTTTATGAAGGAGAAAAGGTTGTTTTTGTGTGGGAGCTCGGCGAACCGCAGGTCGTGAGATATCGTTTGCCTGGCCGCTCCTCCGCGGAAAAGACCATCCCTTCCCGACCGGTTTCCCGGAAGGGAAAAGTCGGATAAAAAGCGCCCCGCGGTTTCCGTTCATTTTCTGTTTTCAACCGTAAAAAGGAGTCTTTATGAAAAAACGCGCGCTGTTCATGGTTTTATTTCTAATGGTCTTCACGCAAGTCTGCCACGCCGTCGTGACGGCGCCGGTCCAGCAAAGCACGAGCGAAGACCAGAAAGCGATCGAGGTCACGATCTACAACAGCAGCATCGGGCTCGTTAAGGATACGCGTCAGGTGACGCTTCCGACCGGACAAGGGGAGCTCCGCTTCATGGATGTGGCCTCCAGCATCAATCCGGTGACGGTTAGCGCGAGGTCGCTTAATTTTCCGAACGATTTTTCAGTGCTCGACCAGAATTACGAGTACGATCTGATGAGCGAGTCGCGGCTTCTCGATAAATTTGTCGGCCAGAAACTCAAGCTTCTCCGGTGGAATGAGGATCTTAGCAAGAAGGAAGAGGTGGAAGCGACGCTTCTCAGCAACAACGACGGGCAGATCTACCAGATCGGCGGCGAGATCTACCTCGGGTACCCCGGCATCAAAGTGGTCCCTTCGATCCCCGAAAACCTCATCGCCAAGCCAACGCTCACCTGGCTTTTTTCCAACAAGAACGCGAAAACGCACGAACTCGAGGTTTCCTATCTCACCGGGAATATCAGCTGGAAAGCGGATTATGTGGCCGTGTTGGCCGGGGACGACCGCTCTATGGATCTTTCCGGATGGGTCACGATCGACAATCAAAGTGGGGCCATGTACAAAGACGCTCGCCTGAAACTTGTCGCCGGAGATGTCAACCGCGTGGAAGCTCCCATGCTGATGCGAAAAGCCGTGCTTAGCGAGATGATGATGGATACGGCCGGCGCTCCCCAGTTCCAGGAAAAGGCGTTTTTTGAGTATCACATCTATGACCTGCAGCGCAAGACCACGATCAAGGATAAGCAGACCAAACAGATCAGCCTGTTGGAAGCCTCAGGCGTTCAAGCCAAAAAGGAGTTTCTGGTCTATGGGTCGTCGAATTATTATTTTTATGCCATGCCGGGGCAGAAACAAAAGCAGGATGTGAATGTGTTCGTGGAATTCAAGAATTCCCAGGCCAACCATGCCGGGATGCCGCTTCCTCAGGGAACGGTCCGGATGTATAAAAAGGATACGGACGACAGCCTTCAATTCATCGGAGAAGATAATATCCAGCACACACCCAAGGATGAAACGGTACGACTCAAGATCGGCAAAGCCTTCGATGTGGTGGCCGAGCGCGTTCAGACGGACTACAAGCAGATCTCCAACCGCATGCATGAAAGTGAATGGGAAGTCACGATCCGGAACCACAAGACCGAAGCGGTCGTGGTCGGCATCCTCGAGCCGCTTTATTCGGACTGGAAAGTCCTGACGAGCACGCATGAATACAAAAAAGTGGATGCAGCCACCCTGCGCTTTGATGTTCCCGTGGGAAAAGATCAGGAAGTAGTCGTCCGCTATCGCGTTCAGGTGAAGTCCTGACCGTTTTTTGTCGAAAGAGCCTGAAAGGAAATCCCAAAATGTTCCACTGCATGTTTAGCGAAGGACATAAATACAAGAATCTCTTGAATGGCGAGTGGGTCGATCCCCAGGCCAAGCAGTGGGACAAGGTCTTTTCACCTTTGGACGGCTCTCTTGTCGGAGAAGTGCCCGCCATGAGCCTGGAAGAGGCCGATGGATTCCTGAAGTCTGCGGCGGCAGCTCAAAAAGCCTGGTTGGCGGTCCCGGTGAGCGAACGGGCCGCGATCCTTCATAAGGCGGCGGAGATCCTTCTGCGCGAAAAGAACGCGATTGCGGATGTTTTGGTGCGTGAGATCGCAAAGAACCGAAAATCCTCGCTTTCCGAAGTGACCCGTACGGCGGACCTGATCCAGTTCACGGCGGAAGAAGGAAAGCGCGTCACGGGCGAAAGCCTTTCATCCGGAGCTTTTCCCGGCTTTAGCGAAACAAAACTTTCGATCATGAATCGCGTCCCGCTCGGGGTCGTGCTCGCGATCGCGCCTTTTAATTATCCGATCAATCTCGCGGCTTCCAAGATCGCGCCGGCGCTTGTGGCGGGGAATGCCGTGGTCTTCAAGCCGCCGACGCAGGGAGCGATCAGCGCGCTTCATTTGGCCCGCGTTTTTTGCGAAGCCGGTCTTCCGGCCGGAGTCCTCAATGTTATCACGGGGCAGGGCCGCGCGATCGGGGACCATCTCGTCAGTCATCCTCTCGTGAACATGGTCGCTTTCACCGGAAGTAGTAAGGTGGGAAAGCACATCGCCTCGCTTGTAGGGATGAAACCGCTCCTTTTGGAACTCGGCGGCAAGGATGCGGCGATCGTTCTCGAAGATGCCGATCTTTCGTTGACCGCGCAGCATATTGTGGCCGGGGCTTTTTCGTTTTCCGGACAGCGGTGTACGGCCGTGAAAAGGATCTTGGTTTTAGAGTCTGTCGCAGACAAGTTGATCGAAAAATTATTGCCGCTCGTACGGAAAATGACCGTAGGCCGTCCGGAAGAAGACGCGGATATCACAACGCTGATCTCGACGGAGGCCGCGGATTTCGTCCAGGAATTGATCCGTGACGCGATCCAAAAAGGCGCGAAGCTGCTTGTGGGCGACAAACGGGAGAAGAATCTGATCTATCCCACCTTACTTGATCGCGTGACTGTGGACATGCGGGTCGCCTGGGAAGAACCTTTTGGCCCCGTGCTTCCCATTTTGCGGGTCAAGACAGTCGAAGAAGCCATTCGCATCACCAATGAATCGGAGTATGGGCTTCAGGCCTCCGTTTTCACGGAAAATGTCGACTCCGCCTTCAGGATCGGAGCGCAACTCGAGGTCGGGACGGTTCAGGTGAACGGAAAAACGGAACGGGGACCCGATCATTTTCCGTTCATTGGGGTTAAAAGCTCCGGAATGGGAACGCAGGGGATCCGGTATTCGATTGAGGCCATGACCCGGGCGAAAACGATCGTCCTCAATTTCCACTAAAAACTACCAGGGACGGTTCTCTTACGAAGAACCGTCCTTGGCTAAGATCCAAATAAACCGTCACCACTTCACCCTTTACACGCCTCAGGCGTGTAAAGGTCAGGCCGGGAAAAAAACGGAGAATCGCGAGCCTTGACCGGGGGTGCTTTGGCAGGAAGCATGGCCGCCGTGAGCTTCCATGATGTGCTTGACGATCGCAAGTCCCAATCCCGTGCCTCCGAGTTCCTTCGACCGCGCTTTATCCACACGGAAGAACCGTTCAAAGATCCGCTCCCGGACCTCTTCCGGGATGCCGGCGCCCGCATCCTCGATCGTGACCGTGACTCCCGAGGGGCTTTGACTCGCCGAAAGAACGATCCTTCCTTCCGGTTTATTGAATTTGATCGCGTTGTCGATGAGATTCATCAAAACCTGATGGACTTTATCCCTGTCTCCGGAGAGGAGAATAGGTTTTCCGGAGAGGAGATTCTCGACCGTGATCTTTTTTTCACGGATCTGCGTCTTGAGCTTTTCCAGGATGGTCAATAATTCCGGAGAAAGATCGATCGCTTCCTTCCTTAAGGGCGCAACGCCTTGTTCGATCTCACCGAGCGTCAGGATGTCTTCGACCAGGCGGCCCAGACGGTCTGTTTCCTCCGAAATGATCTTGAGGAACCTTTCGCTTGTCGGGGCGTCCTTGAGCGCGCCGCCCAGGAGGGTTTCGATAAAGCCCTTGATCGAGGTGAGGGGAGTACGAAGTTCGTGGGAGACATTCGCCACGAATTCCTTCCGCATATTCTCGAGCCGGCGGAGTTCCGTCATGTCATGAAACACCAGGATGCCGCCGATCGACCGGACATGGGCATCGAGAACGATGACATTTGCATGAAGTGTTTTTTTTATGTTTCCCGAAAGCTGGATCTCGACGGCGGTGGTTTTCTGCTCTTTGAAGGCGCGGTCCACGATCCCCTCAAGCTGGGGATGGCGCGTGATCTCGATCAGGCCTTTTCCCTGCGCCTCAGGAACCGCGAAGCCAAAGATATTTTCCGCGGCCGGATTTGCCGTCACCAGCTGTTTCCGCCGGTCTATCGCGATCACGCCTTCCTTCATATGACCTAAAATGACCGAGATCTTGCCTTTTTCGGTCTCGAGATCCTCGATCCTGGAGGCCAGGGAGGAAGCCATTTGGTTCATGGTCTCAGCGAGCATCTTGAGCTCATCCTGCCCGTCCATCAGGATCTTTTCAGACCAGTCTTCACGGGCATACCGTTCGGCGATCGAAGTGATGCGGCGAATGCGCTTTGTGAGACGATCGCTGAAGAAAATCCCGGCACCAAGAACGATCAGGATGCCCAGGAAGGCCGTGAGCATCACGGTCCGTCGGACCGAGTCCAGGATCTCATTGACATGCGTCACCGGCATCGCCGCGCGAACAACTCCGAGAACTTTTCCGCTCTCTGTTATGGGGACCGCGAGATAAAGCATTTTGGCTTTAATGGTCATGCTGTAACGGAGGCTCATGCCCGTTTCTTTCCTGAGAGCTGCCGCAATTTCGGGGCGGGTCGCGTGATTATCCATTTTTGCGAGAGCTTCGTCAGTTTCACTGGAGTCGGCAAGGATCATGCCCTCGGGATCGACGACCGTAATGCGCAGGCCGGTTTCTTCCGCGATCTTCCGGATCTCGGACCGGAGCCGGGGGGTATCCCTCAAGAGAGGGTTTGCGATCTCACGGATCAGGACCGACTGCCGTACAAGAGAGCTCTGAAGCTGCTGAAGGTCCCTTTTCTGGAGGACCGTAGAAAGCGTCCAGTCCGTCACCAGCAGGACGAGGATAAAGATGACGCCGTAGAGCACGAGGAGCCGCTTGGCAAAACCGATCTTGGAGAAGCTCATTTCAGGCTCCATCGAAGCGGTAGCCGACACTTTTAATCGTGACGATCCGCTCCGCTTCTTTTCCGAGTTTTTTCCGCAACTGCCCGACATGCATGTCGACTGTCCGCGTTTCGATATTCACGGAATTCTCATAACCCCAAACTTTTGATAAAAGGACTTCGCGGGTCAAGACCCGCTCTTTGGAGCCCATAAGGACGCGCAAAAGCTCGAATTCTTTCGCCGTGATCTCGACGGATCTTCCTTTAAGGCGCAACTCATGTTTGGTCACATCCAGCTCGATCGTTCCGGACCGCAAAACCTGCTCCGGGGATCTTTCCTGCGACCGGCGGAGCACGGCTTTGACGCGCGCCACAAGTTCCCGGGGGCTGAAGGGTTTGGTGATGTAATCGTCGGCGCCAAGCTCAAGGCCGACGACCCTGTCGGACTCCGTGCCTTTCGCAGTAAGCATGATGATGGGGGTAAGCCGTGTTTTCTCGTTTTGGCGAAGGGTTTTGCAGATCTCAAGGCCATTCATTTCCGGGAGCATGAGGTCCAGGACCACCAAAGCGGGTCTTTCCCGCAGGGCGGTTTCAAGCCCGGAGCTGCCTTTTGTGGCCGTAAGGACGCGAAAACCTTCCTGCTCGAGATTGTATTTTACAAGCTCGAGGATATTTTTTTCATCTTCTACAACAAGGACGGTTTCGCTCGCCATGGCGGAGGCATTCTATCACACAGGATCTTCTCAAAAAAGTTTTAACCCTTTTCCGAAAGAGTTTTTACACGCTCTTTACACAACAAAGTAAAAACGAGTTGCTTCTGGGATGGTTTTTTCTCTTTTCTCTCTTCAAAAAAGCAAATTGTAACGCAGACCCTCCGCGATCGCCTATTCCGAGGCCAGCGTTGCCTCTAAAAACTTTACATTTCTTTTACTTGTCCGTCACCGGGATTTCGCCCGGGGAAAGTAATATCTAAGCGTGATCAAAATATATTTCGCTCTGTTTTCTGTGAACGCTTTTTTAGGGTGAGGGCTATGCGGATAAAGCCGGGACTTTGCCTTGCGAGGTCTTTTCAAAAGATTTTTTTAAGAGGCGTTGCTCTTGCGACGCTGAAGTGTTTCGTTGTCACCAGCCTTGCTCTGGGGATTTCTCCTGAAGCGATCGCCGCAAGCTGGAGTAGTCCGCTTGCTCTCGTAAGCTCCTTGCCCTTTTCCGGGATCCCAAAAGAAATGGGAAAACTTGACGGTGTTTTTGCGCCCCCGGTTGCAAACCGGTCCGTTTTCTTTTTGCACATCAAAGACGCCCATGCCTCGATGGAGGCCCAGAGGAATATCAACCGGATCCTTACAAGGTTGCAGCAAAGAAAGCAACTAGACCTTGTTTTAATAGAAGGCGCCGCGGGACCTCTCACCCCAGGTCGTTTGGATGTGTTTGATGACGCGAAAAGGAATGACGCGTACAAGAAAGATCTCTTAAGTGCGGGCTTGTTAAACGGCGCAGCCTATTTTGCCGCTGGCCAAAAAAATGGCCTGGCTCATGGGTTGGAAGATTCCGCAGCGTATTTTGAGAATCTCAAAATCTTTCGCCAGATCGCCGCCTCGCGCGTTCTTAACGAGAAATTTTTTAACGCGATCGAAGTCGCGCTTTTCAACAGATCAAAGAACATTCTTAAGATGGAAGTGTTCGCGTTTCTTAAGGAGTGGAAGAGGCATCATCAAAATACATTATCCTGGGATCGGTACCTTTCGTTCCTGATCCGGAGTGCCGCGAAGTTCCTGGCTCTCGACCTTCGGGATTACCGCACGCAGGTCTTGTGGCCTCACTTGGTTCGTTATCACCGACTGGAGATCTTTTCTGAGCAGATCCGTTCCGATGCCGTTCAAAAAGAATACCGGAAGCTTGTCCAACGACTCGAAAAGGTCCGTGAGCCGGCCCTGGAAGAGACTTTGGCGCTGTTGTCTGCTACGGTGGAAAGCCCGGCAGCCCTTATCCGGGAAACGCCCGATTTTCGAAAATATGTGGAAGTGCTTGTAGAGGCTTGCTCTCGCGAAAGGATCCTGCTGCAACAGTTTCCGAACCTCGTTCGTTATCTGGCTTTCCGGATCTTTCGCTCCGAGATCGAACCCGAAGAATTGCTTCTCGAGGTGGGGCGGCTGGAAGATGCCCTTTTCGAAAAACTGTTCAAGGAAGAAAAGTCCCGGAATTTTATAGCGGCCTACCGCGACTTTTTTCTTCTCAAGCGGGCTTTTGCGCTGGAGCTTGACCGGGCCGAATCCAAACGCTTTGAAATCATGGATGTTTCAAAGAGGGTTCGGCTGCTTTCAAAGATCGCCCCAGGGCATGATCTGCAAATAGAAAATTTGATCCGCGGGGCGGATCTCGTGAAGCGGTTCTACAAGGCGGCCCAAAAACGCGACGGCGCCTTTGCGGAGCAGCTAAGAAAAGCCCTGGAAGGAGCGCAGGTTTTCCCGGATAGGCCCTTTTTCATTGTGCTTGTCACCGGGGGATATCATGCCGAGAGTCTCGAAAACTGGCTTCGTACCGAAAAACTTCCGTTCGCCAGCATTCAGCCGTTGTTTAAAGACGAGCCTAATAAAGAACGGTATGAAAACCTTCTTAGGGGCGATTACAGCGACTTTGATGCTCTTGCGACTCCGCAGGGCTCTATTCTCCCGGATGCGATCGCCGAAAAACTCATGGGAAAAGAGGCCCTCACAGCGTTTCGTGGAGCCGAGGCGCGTTTAGCGGCCAGGCAAACCCTTGGATCCGGAACATCCGGGGACCGACCCTTTCGGAGACCAGATGAAAATGTTTCGATCTTGCAGGATTCCGTTCGTTCTGAATCTGGAAAATCGACCTCCGGGAGAGATTTAACGATCGACAAATTCAAGGAGATCGCTGAAAAATGGCTTCGCCTTTTCAAAATCGAACAGATGTCCCCGGAGGAAATTCTCTTAGGCGAAAAAGAGCTTTCTGTAAAACTTTCTTTTGCCTCTGGGGCTGAGGGCTCCAATGAGCTCGATGCGTCACACCAGGCGTTAGAAATGATCCAGGAAGAAGCGGAAGCTTTTTTCTCTGGCTACTACGGACAGATCCACAGCAGTTCTTTGGAGCCCAACAAGGGGACGAAGGACCTCTCCTGGGTTCAACTCACGCTTCACCGGCGATCCGAGACTAGGGCTCTAGTGAAAGGCCTTGCCCGTTTGCTCATAGCTTTTGCGTTGGCGGGGACGATAAGCGGCTGTTCAACTTTGAGCCATGAAGCATTAAAAGAACAAATTCGCCAGGCGGAGCAGTATACGCTCCCTCAGAGGACGGTGGCGGTTCCAGCCTCGGTCCGGGTGAATGAGAAAAATCTTCTCGAAGCAATCCTTCTTAATGACCCCCAAGTCCGCCAGGCCGGGCTGAGGATTGCGATCCGCGAGACCGAAAAAGGGCGTCTCAAAGGAAGTTTTTCTTTGGAAACGCATTTTTCCTTGGTGGATGGGAAGCCTGTTTTTAGCGGAGGCGTCAGGGGGAGGGCCCCTTATCTTGGAGAAGTGGGGCTTCTGGGTCTTGGCGCGGGAAGCGTGGCAAGTCTGGCGTTGGAGTTGACGGGAGCGCTCGGTAGTTTTATTTCCGGGGAGCCTCTCTTGGCGAACGACCTTGCCCAAAAACTTATCGAAGCGGCCCAGTTGCATCACCAAGATGTTATTGGAGAGCGTTACCTGGAATATGCTCGAATTGCCTTGGAGGTCAAGACGCTCCAGGATCAGCAGGCTCTGGCTGAGGCGACGGTCGCAGCCCTGAAGCATTCCTTGCAAATATCGCTTCAAAAAAGAGAAAGTTCCGAGCAGGATCGCGCTCGGATCGAAACGCTATTGGATGAATGGAAAATGCGCTCCAATGATCTCGGGGCGGCTTTCCGTGAGAAGAGCTCCCGGTTGCTCGATCTTTATATTCCGGAAGCTGCGGGAGAGAGCCGCTGGGGAGTCGATTTCTCCTACGCTGCCATGCCTCGGAACTGGAAAGTGACCCCCGCCATGACTCAAGATCTTGTAAATCGTGCAACTCAAAGGACAGGATCTCAATTGCCTTTGAATCGCGAATTGGCCGCGGCCTACAAAGCGCGCGAAGCGTCCATTGTAACCATGCTCCTTTCAAAAGCCCGTGACCGTTTCAGCCTGAGCATCGGAGGCCTTTTCCATGCGGACGATCTGGGAACGCCGCCATCCATGGATGATGACGCGAAAGGGGATTTCGATACGAATGCGGACAAAATAGTGGACCGGAGGACCGAAGACAAAAATTCGGTAAGAACCGGCTTTCGAAAAACTTTTGGCGGCGAAAGCGCCGCGGATGTTCAGATGGCTTCTCATGAAGTTGAGATGAACGACAGTCTTCTTCAGGAGGTGGATCGCCGTGTGAGGCTGGAGATCGCCGAGCTGCTTTCCCGGATCGAACAAAAAAACAAAGAGATCGGGATCCTGGAACAAGCGGTCAGCAGAGATCGCGCGCTTTTGGAGAAAGCCCGAAAGATCTCTTTTGGCGGACAAACTTTATATCTTGAGGATCGTTTGTTCCCTCAGATCGACGCGATCGGGAAAAACGGAATCGCGCTTTTAAAGGCGCAGCAGGAACTGACCGTGGCCATTAAGCGCTTGGAAGTTCTTTCGGGGACCTTAGGCGGATTTTCATGGGGTCAGGCGAAGCGCTCAGAGGTTCGAAGCGCGGCATTTTCTTCTGCCGCGCAGCTGTTACTGTTTAAAGGTTTTGAGAGCGCCGCGCTTGCTGTCCGGTCAGCTTCCGATTCTCGCCGGAGCGAATTTAGTCTTGAGCGGGATCTGGATAAAGCCTGGTCCCATTTGATTAAATTGCGGGCGGGTTTCGAATCAGAATTCTCGGGAGAGAAAGGTGCTCTCCATAGCCAGCATGTTTTCGGAAAGGCGAATGACCGGTTGCGTTGGGATATCGACAATGGGGTCTGTTTGACGGAAGAAGAACATAGGCGTCTTGCCCACGGAGGCCAGACAGACAGAGCCAAATTCTGGGACTGGGCGATCCGGCGCATGTCTCCCGAAACGCTCGAACATTTACGGGACGCAATGTACGAACCGGAAAAGCCGGTTGACAGGAGAATTCTGCTCGCTCAATTCCGAAAAGAAATAGAAGCTCAAAAAAGACGTCTGAAAGAATCCGGGACTGTTGAGCTGTTGACAAAGGGGGGGCGTTCGGAAATACGAGGAAGTTTTTCGGCCAAACAAAACGGTCCAAAGGGATCTTTTCCCTGGCGCTCGATGTTTGTTAAGGCGGTGATCGCGCTTTTCCTGGTGATCGGTTCTTTGCTTCCGTCATCAGCATTGGCTGGTCAGGCGGAACCAGCAATGCATGCGACCCGCATGGTTCGGTCGGGGGCGTCAGGTTTTGGCGCGGCAGCGTCGTCGCTGGTTGTCGCCGGATCCCAGGAAGCAGGCAAAAATTCCTTTGATGTGTTTGTTGAGGAAACGCTCAGAAAGATCCCGAACGATTCGGACCGGCCGTATTTGAAAGGCTATGCGCAAGGGCTTCGGGATATTTTGGATATCACCACTCCCGAAGGCCTTGAGCAAGCAAAAAGCAGTTTCGCGGAAAGAGCGGATATCTTTATGCCGGTTCCCCGATGGTCTGATCCCGAATTGCTTCAGCAAGTTTCAAGAAGGCTGGAAGGGTTGTTGAGAAAAATCCCAAAAGAAAAAAGACCCGAGGTAATCCGGGAAATAGAAAATGCGAACATCGGTGATGAAATTCCGGTAACCGTCATAAAAAGCATCCGTCGCCATCACCATAAATCGTCATTTCCTGTTTTTAAAAAAACCGAAGCGCAAGAATCCATTCGCGTTACCCGAGAGCTTAAGGAAACCGTAGAAACAAGACAAATGATCGAAGACAGGATCAGTTCCCAAAGAGCTCAAATCGTTTCTGGACGGGCGCCTGCACTATCGGGAAGCGGAGTGGACACCGTTCCCCAGTGGAAGCCCGGCGAAGTTGTCATGCCGCCCACGGAATGGCCTGATTCTCCGGAAGTCACTGAATTGGACGGAGCGCTGGCTGAGTTTGACGGTTTTGTCATGCAGCTTCTTTACAAGATCCCCGATGCCGCCCGAAGAACGCAGCTTGTTCAGTATGCGGAAGGCCTGAAAGCCATGATCGTAAATCCGTCTTCTCTGGAACACGCCAAAATGCAGTTTTCCAAAAAAGTCGCACTCGACGGTATTTCAGAAGGCCTGGGGGCGATCGCCGCGGGCGGTCCTCTGGCGGCAGGAGCGGCGCTCGTGGAGGCTCCGGTTGTGGCTGCCCCTGAACAAATAATAATACAGCCAACCATCTCCGGAGCGGAAACGGTTCCTCCAGCAAATATTTCTCCCGTGATGGCCATTCTTTTGCCGGAAGGTCGTTCCGGAGCTCAAGCGGAAAGTTCCAGTACCGCCCTTGAGATCTTAAGAGATTTTGCGGATGCTGCGCCTCCAGCGGCGGCGAAGTCCCAAGAAACCTTGGCGGACGATGAGGCCATGCTTCCGGAGGCATCCGAAGAAATATCAGTTTCTCTGGAGCCCCCAAGCATTCCAGGGCCTGCGCCCGTGATAGATAGCGCAGTTTCCAGGACTCAAAAAATTTCCGAGCCTGAACGGACCTCGACTCAAACAGGGCCCGTTCTTCCCGCCGTTTCCCATGGGCCGCAAGGTGTGATTTATGAATCAGAACGACCAGCCAAGTCCACGCCGGTTTTTTGGGATATGCAAGCGCCTTTCCCCGGAAAAACTCAGCATCTGGTGCGGGAAGGCGATGTGGTGAGACCAGGAGATGTTCAGGCGGAAATACAAGATCCTGAGCAGCGGCATGAAATACAAGGCTTAAAGGCGGCGATCGCAGGTATTGACCGGCAAATCCAAGGAAAAGGCAGTGTTCTGGGGCTGGATGAAAATATTCGCTTGCGGTTTGAACGGGAAGAATTGGCCCGCAGACTTCGGCAGCTTGAGTATCAAGAAAGCCTGAGCGTCATTAAAGCTGGCCGGCCCGGAAGGATCGTGGAAATTCGCCGCGGCGATATTAATGCGGGAGGGATGGTGGTTCGTGCCGTTGCTTTGGATGCCGGCGAAGTGAGCTATTGGGTGCCGCGGGAGTATAGCGATTTTGATTATCCCGAATTAGGCTTAACAAACGGAACACCGCTTCGGGTTGTCGGCTATCGCATCGATGATATTGACCTCAATAGCAGCCAGATACTTTTGACAGTCGCGTTTGTCGGCAAGGACGAAATACCAGCGGATGCTCGATACAAACTGACGCTGGTTAAAAACCCCTCTCAAGTTACTGCCCAATCCGAAGAGGCATCAGGCCATTTCTTTCATGCCCGAGTTCCTTCGAGGGAAACGGCAGCCATTTCCGTTGAAAAAGCCGACAATATCCCAGGAGCTCGTGCTCGGCCATCGGTTCCTGAAGGCAGTTTTGTTTCGGCGGGCCAGGGGGTAGGTATGGCGGATGCTCTGGATTACCTGCAATCTCAAAGGGATCCGGCGAAGAAGTTGGTAGGCCATGCTGACGAATTGGCACGGGTAAACCAACAGGAAATCCAGCTGCTTCCTGACGATGAAGTGCGTCAAATCCAGAAGGATGCGAGACTTCAATTAGCGGATCTTGAAGGTACCAGCCCCCAGCTTATTTTAAAAGCGCCTATTTCAGGCATCGCAACAGGTCTTTCGGACCTTGAGGGCGAGGTCGTCATTCCAGGTAAAGTTACACGGGCTAAAGTCACCAGTACCAGGGTTTTTCTGGGAAGCGAGAGAGCTTATGAAGGAAATCTTGAGCTTAATGACGACTATTTGATCTCAGTGCCTCAGGAAAGCGTTCGAGAGGGAGATCCGGTTCTTGTTTCAACGCCCGCAAGGCGTCCGCTCGTGGGGAAAGTAATTAAAATCGTCCCGCTTGCAAACCGCAGCGTATGGCTTAAGGGACAAGAAGCGCTGATAATCGAGGTCAATGACCCAGAAATGTATTTGGGAGACAGAATGCCGGTGCGGCTGGATTTTGATCCACAAGTCATCGCGGCGGCCAAGGATGCAGCAGCAAATCCTGACGGGAATGCCCCCGTTTTAGCCGACTTTAAGGATGATTTGCCGGCGCCTGCGGCTTATGCGGTCCTTCAGAGCCCCGAAGACGAATTAAGTCTCGGGAAAATATGGCGTTTGACCCGCCACGAGGGGAACAGCCTTCAGAAGGTCGGCATGTGGAGATATTTCTTGGGGACAGCGGTCGGTTGGGCATTCCTTGGTAAGCTTGTCTGGGCGGGTTCGGGGAAGATCCTGATCTCGCTGGCGGCGGGCCTGGCGGCCTTGACGCTTTGGAACACCTTTTCGAATCTGTGGAGGCGGTTTTTCCCCAAAGAGATCGAAGATGAATCCAAGGATCTCGGCTCTGATATCCGGCGTCTTGCGCGAAGCCTGGAGATGGACAGTGCCAGCCTTTTCGGGAAAGAGGAAGAGGCCGAAGAGATCCTCCACGATATCATAGCGGCTTTGCATAGCTGGAATCAGCTCCTGCAGGAAGAGAGCCTTACTTCTGCCGACCTTTCAACGATGATGACGAAAGCCCAAGAGCTGGCCGGTAACAAGCGGCTCATGTATTCCAAGAAACATTCCCAGAACATGGGCTATTTTAAGGAGGATGCCGCCGATGATTTCGTCCGGATCCATGAGATCATCGCCCGTTTAGCCATTTTGAGCGCCGCCAAAGCCTCGTTCGAGCTTAAGGTCAGGCCTTCCCGCGGTGCCGGGCTTGTCGAGGAAGAGAAGCTCCTGGATTTTCAGGAAAAAATGGAATATTTTGCCGAAGGACTCAATAATGCGTCCCAGGTCGGTTATAAGCTGTCGGCGATCGCGAATCCCACAGATCATTATCCTCCCAAAGTGATGCGGAACGGAAGGGCTCTGACCCTTTCCCATTTGTTCCAATGGATCCATAACCGATGGATTTTTTATACCTTCCCGGCGCTTCGGTTCCTGAATTTCTACGCCGTGGCGGTATTCTTTCACAAAGGCGGGCGGCATGTACCGTTCCTCTGGGGAGCGGCGGATTACTATCATCACTATTACAATGCCATGAAAAAAGCGGGTGTCGATCTCGCCTCCACACCTTCGGATTTTGAGAAAGGATTCAAGGATGCTTTTTATAAAGAGGTGGATATTGAACACTGGCTACCCAGCAAAAAGCTGCATTATTATGGGCGCTATTACGCCTTGGTAGGATGGGTCATTTTTGCGATCCTGCCATGGTTTTTATCCCCGCTTCTCCTGTATCTTTCCGGGGTCGGGCTCATCGTGGGAACGAGCATTCTCATGATCTGGAAAACGGTGCCGCTGTTTTACACATTTTTCCGTTACATGCTGCCTGTTGTAATGGGAAGCGAAAGCAAACACTACCGATCTAACCTGAAAGATATTGTCCGTCTTCGGCGCGAACGCTTGCGAAAACAGGCGGGTCTGTTGAGCGGGAAAAAGGAATCGCCCTTGCCGCCCCGGGGTTTACCGTCTTCGGCTTCTGCATCTCAGGTTACAGAACCCGGCACCATTGCTTTGAAGGCCATGCAGCAAGCTTTGCTTCAGGCCGCAGAAAATGCCGAAGTGGAGATCATTGCGGTCCTGCCTCCCCGGAATGGAAACAATGACCGGGATATAGATCTTTTTGAGAAAAGGGTCCGTCACGATGAGGCATTAGCGCGCTTGGGGATTCGCACGGTCGAAAGCGATGGGAAGATTGCCGGGGAGGCGGGGCTCTTCTTCGCGGCCCGGTCCATCTCGGATGAGAATAAACCTTATAAGATCTACTGGTATCCCAAGGGTTTTCCGAGCGAAGGGGTTCGTCTTGCTTCTGCGTTAGCGGTATTCAAATTTAATTTAGCAGAAGCTTTGCGTATGATCGATGCTTACCGGAAACTCGGAGATTCCTTTGCGACGGTTGTTTTTCCGGGAGGGGAAATGGATACCAGCGTTACGGAAGCCACTGAAAATGGCAGCAATTTTGTGGTTCGAAGTCGTTACGAAAGTTTAAAAGAGATCCGCTCCAGGAACCTTCCCGTTCTTTTGGGGCATAACGGGACCACTCGCTTGAGAGTGGATCAGGTGATCTATAGCCCCGACGAACTGAAGGGGGCGATTAGCAAGGCAGATATTTCCATGGGAGCCCGGCGGTTTGATCTTTCAAATGATGAATTGAAGCAGATCCCGGTGCGGTCTGGTCCTCTCGCGATCGTGGCCAAAGACAGGGAAACTCAGGAAAAGATCGAGCAAGTCCTGGAGGTCTTTCAGCGGGGTACCGAAGAGCTTTCGGCGCGGTATGCCCCTTTTATGACCGATCTTTTGCAGGATGTTTTCAGTCCGGTGGCTGAATTTTTCCGTCAGTTCAATCCTGCGTCTCCCGAAACCCCAAGTATGAACCACCTGACCCAGCGGACGCTAGGGATGCCGGACGGCCGGATCGTCAATCCCTGGAACAAGTTGCACGGTAAGATCGCAACGCGGCTCCTGACACTTTCGGCATCCGGCCGCAAAGCGCCTCTTCATGTCGAGGCGTTTATTCCGCCGTTCGTCGATTCCTTCCATCTTGAAAGTTCGAATTATGAAGGTATTCTCAGCCAGCTTGTAAATCTTCACAAAGACTTTCCGGAACTGGTCGACCCGGTGATTTTAGAACGCCTTAAAGAAAGCCGTAAACGCGCCGCTTCGAAAATTCCAGAAATCCTGATCTTTGAGGACGATTCAGGAAAAAAGGTTTACGCCACCAAAGAGGAAGGATACCGTCGGAAATTACGGGCTCTCGAGGTGGCGGGACTTGTTACCAAGGACGGCAAATTGGTTTTGCAGCGGCGGAGCAATCAGTCGGCAACAAATCCCGGGCGCTTGGATGTTTCATTTGCGGGACATCGTCAGCAGCAGGATGTTTCTTCGGAAGCGGCCGCCAAGCGGGAATTTTTAGAAGAGCTTTTGGCTGGCAGTCCGCTTTCCGTTCCTCTGAAGTTCGAAAAACTGAAAGATCATCGCTACGAGATCCCTCATGAGACACCGGGGAAAGGGCTGTTTCGCCGCAAGCATTCCGAGATCTTTCAGGTCCGTCTGGACGGTGAGTTCCAGTGGGGCGATTTCAAGCCGGCAGATAATGCCGTCGAAGTGGTTCCCATCGATCCTGGCGAGATCCCGCAGCTTTTAGCCGAGAAATCCGGCCAGTTCACCCCACGCGCTTTTTCGCTACTTAAGGAAGTTTATCAGCAGCCGGATCTTGGTTTGGCGGGAATCCCTGCTAATCCTTCTTCTGTTCCTCCGCGCTCCGAAGTGAGAAACCCCAAAGAGGAAATCGGCCCGACAGAGGAGCTCTCTGATCTTGAAGAAATGAAAATCTTCCTACCCGAGACATCCGAAGCGATCCGTGTTCTGACGGCTATCCTTGTTGCTGAAAGGATCCTTGCCATTCGCGATGTTGGCTTTCTTTCCAGGCTGGAAGCTTCGCTCGAAGATACCGGCGCGATCTCTGAACGCGTTGCGCCTGCTCTTGCGGCGCTATCCGGCGCCCATGATGTTTCATCAGAAACATTAAAAACGCGATTGGAGTTGCTGCTTCGCCAGAAACAAAGCCAAACCGCTACGGATGAGCGCATTGTTTTTCTGGATGCCGGGACAGTCCCTGCGGAATATTTCAAGAAGCTTTTGAGGTCTCAAGTTCCCGTAGTGGTCTTGTTCGATCGTCACCACCAAGCGCTTTATGAGCAGGCCGCCAAAGAACAATTGCGTGCCCAGGCGGGGAGCCATGTCATTTTAGTTTATACGCCGGATGGGGTGAGCTCTTTTGTCAAACGGGCGCTCCAGTCAGGCGATGCGCTTCTTACCGCTTCTCCGCGTCTGAACGCTGTTTTGACCCGCTTTCGAAGTCACGGGAAGGCGGATGACATTGCCCTTATCACGAGAGGGCGCGCTGAAAGCCAGAAGGTCGAATCCGATTATGTTGGCCACCGCTATTATTACGATGACGAAACACTTCGGCTTGACCCGGAATTGATCTTTTACTCCTTGCAGCTTCTCCTGCGCAGCCCGGAGCTTTTCCGTTACGGGAAGGGACGGAATGCTCAGGATGCGGTCTCCCTGATAGGGCTGGTGCTCCAGCAGCTTGCAGCTTCCTTGAGAGGGGAGCAGGCAGCCAAAGTCGCAGCGTAAAGGAAAGATGCTATGAAGAACACGAAGCCGGACTTCACTGAAACCCCTTATGTTTTTCGCGAAGGGAGAGAAAACAAAGATCAGCTGCCTGAATTGTTCGATGATTTTTCCGGCGGCCATCTCGCTCGATATTTTAACTCAAAGGCCCTGTTCTTGAAGCCCGTGAACCAAAAAAAAGAGAGGGATTAAATGACTGCTCAGGAGACAAACGAAATATTGATCACCAGATTAAGACATCAGCGCGACCTTTTGCGTGAGCTTGTCGACGAGCTGGAAGCGAAGAGTATTCTCGCGGTCGAGCACTATGCCTATTGTGAAAGCTGCACAGACGAAGTTAGCAAAGAGCTGAAAGAAATCAGGCGCTTCGTCCTAGACAAAATGATCCAGGGAGCCCCTTGGTTTCAAACGGTATCGATTTAGAAATCCGGCTCTGATCCGAGGGATTGTTCCTTAGCATCTTATTGCTCAAGCCTGCAAAGATTCGCAGACAGGACAGACTTTACAAATGCTTTACATGAGACCCCTCCGCAGGCGTTATAATAAAAGCGTTATCTTGGAGAGCGGAGGGTTTATGGCGAATAAAAAGAAGAAGTATATTTTGGGGATCGATCTAGGCGGGACCAAGGTTCTGATCGGGTTGCTCGATAAGAAGTTCAGGATCAGGAAAAGGGTCAAGCTGGAAATGGATGGCAACCGCGGGGAAAGGTTTTTCTTCAACAATCTTCTTGAGGGGATCGAGGAAGTGCTGGAGGAGACAGGGACCGGACTTAATAATATCTCCATGGCCGGCATCGGTTGTCCCGGCATTATCGATATCTACCGGGGGGTGGTTAAGGTTTCTTCCAATGTCTCTTTTTTCAAGAATTATCCTCTGGTTAAAAAGCTGAAAGCAAAATTAGGCATCCCTGTCTTTCTTGAAAACGACGCGAATGCGGCGCTTTATGGCGAGCAGCAGTTCGGAGCCGCGCGAGGTTTCCGGCAGGTTGTGGGGGTTTTTCTTGGGACCGGGGTCGGAGGATCTCTCATCCTGAACGGGCATCTTTACAGGGGCATCTCCGGAGGCGCTGGAGAGATCGGGCAAATGCTGGTGTCGATGCCGTCTTTTTCAAATTTCGAAGTTTCGCGCCAAAAAGTAGGCGCGCTTATAGGACGCAATGCCATCGCCTCCGAAGCCGGTTTTCTTTTGCTCAGGCAGAAATGCCCGCATCTCCTCGAAGAGATTGGATACAATGTCAAAAAGATCCGCAGCGGAGCTCTCTCTCGCGCGATCAAGGCCGGCGATACTGCTCTCGAAAATCTGATTCGGAGCCGCGCCCGGTGGCTGGGGATCGCGCTGGCGAATGTAGTGAATGTCCTGAATCCGGAGCTGGTCGTTCTGGGGGGCGGGATGATGGAAGCCATGGGGAAGATCATTCTTCCTGAGGTTCGAAACACCATGGAGCTTTACACTCTGAAGCCGCTCATGCGCGATGTCCGGGTTGCAGCGTCCGCTCTTAAAGACGATGCGGTGATCATGGGCGCGGCAAAGCTGGTTTATGACCTTGCAAAGAGGTCTTGAAAATGGAAAGAACGACGGCTGAAAAAGAAGCGCAAAAGCAGGTTGTTGCGGTGATCGATATCGGGACGATCGCGATCCGGATGGTGATCGCGGAGGTCGGCACGAAGAACGAGATCCGGTATCTGGAGCAATTGCAAAAACCGGTCCGCTTCGGCAAAGATGTTTTTAAAACAGGGAGGCTAAGCAGCGCCTCGATGCGGCAGGGCGTCAATATCCTCCGGGATTTTAAGGTCGTCATTGATGCGTACGGGATCAAAAAGATCCAGGCGATCGCCACGAGCGCTGTTCGCGAAGCCCAGAACCGGGACAATTTCATCGATCAAATCTATGTGCGCGCGGGGATTGATGTGGAGATCCTCGACGGCCCCGAAGAGAACCGGCTGGAACTGATCGCCGTGGAACATGCTCTGGAAGGGAAAGTGGACCTTGAAAAAAGAAACTGTCTGATCGTGGAGGTCGGGTCGGGCAGCACGGAAATGATCCTTATGGACCAGGGACAGGTCAGCGTGACGCGGACCCTGCCGATAGGGTCTGTCCGGCTTCCCGAACAAGGAGCGGGCGGAAAAGAGGGGCCTGGGTTCATCCAGCGCGTTCTGAAGAAAAGCATTCGCGATATCGCCCAGAATATAGCCCGCGAAGTTCGAATGGAGCAGATCAGCACTTTCGTAGCCCTGGGGGGGGATATGAGGTTCGTCTCGCAGCAGCTTCTTCCGGAGACCCAGGACCGGTTCACCATTCTGGGAAAGAAGGAATTCTTGAATTTTGTGGGGCGCGTCGGGAAAATGACCCCTGAAGAGATCGCGGCGGAGTATTCTCTGGATTACGGCCACGCGGAATCTCTTTATCCGGCGCTTCTCTTTTACTCGAATTTCCTCAATGAGACCAAGGCTGAAGAGATCATTATCCCGAAACTGAGCATCCGGGATGGTCTCTTGCTTGAGATCGCGCAGCTTGTGTCCGGCTACAAGCGGACGGATGTTTCCAGGCAGGTCCTCAATTCCGCCCATCATCTCGGGGCGAAATATATGTATGACAAGGGACACGCGGCATGCGTTGCTTCTCTGTCGCTCAAGCTTTATGATCTGCTCGCCAAGGACCATGGCATGGGATCCCGCGAGCGCCTTTTGCTCGAAGTTTCCGGGATCGTGCACGATATCGGGACCTATATCTCGACCTCCGGACATCACAAGCATTCTTATTACCTGGTGGACGCTGCCGAGATCTTCGGATTGCGGCGCGCTTCCAAAAATATTGTCGCGAATGTGGTTCGCTATCACCGCCGCGTACCGCCCCGCGAGACACATGTTCCCTACATGTCGCTTGCGAAATCGGACCGCGCGATCGTCTCAAAACTCGCTTCCATTTTGCGGGTTGCGGACGCCCTTGACACGGCTCATCAGCAGAAGATCCGGTCCTTTACTTTAGAGCGCTCAGAAGACGCCTACGCGCTTTGGGTGCCCAAAGAGATCGGGGATATTTCGCTTGAGCGGGAAAGTCTGCGCCGGAAGGGGGATATGTTCGCGGATGTCTTTGGCGCGCCGATCGAACTCAAGCAGGGCGTGGCGCCCTCGCTTTAAGCGACCATGAACGACCCTTCGCAGAAGAGATATTTTGACCGGGAGCTTTCGTGGATCCAATTCAACTCTCGCGTTTTGGCGGAAGCGATGGATTCCTCGAACCCTGTTTTGGAGCGACTCAAGTTCGTCGGGATCGTAAGCTCGAATTTCGACGAATTTTTCATGGTCCGGGTCGCCGGCATTCTCCCGGAGGATCCGCTACTTTGGGAGATCTATCAGCAGGCGTTCTCGTTGATCCACCGGCAGCAGCTTTATTTTAAAGAAATTCTGATCCCCGAACTGGAAGCGGCCGGCATTGCCAAGACCCTCCCCCAAGCTCTCAATGAGAAGCAGTTCGCCTATGTTAAAAATCTTTTTTTGACCGAGCTTTTTCCTCTTCTTACCCCGCTCGCGGTCCACGGGGATCAGCCTTTTCCCAATCTTGCGAATCTGAGCCTTTATCGCATTTTTGAAATAACGGGATCCGAAGACCCTGCTGCCGCGCGTTATGCTTTGGTTGAGATCCCCAAAAATTTTCCGCGCTTGATCACGCTTCCGTCCGAATCTGTGCACACCTTTATTTTAACCGAAGAGGTGATAGGCCTTTTTCCCAAGGAACTCTTCCCGGGCTTTGGGGTCGGAAGGCAGGGGTCTCTAAGGGTGACGCGATGCGCGGAATTTACGATCGATGAAGAAAAGGACGAAGACCTTGCCAAGCTCATGAGCGAAGCGCTGCGGTCACGAAGGGGAAGTCCCGTGGTCCGTCTTGAGATCGACGCTCCCGAGGATATGACGGATCATTTGAAGCGGAAAATGGGACTTCAAGAATATCAGGTCTTTAAAAATTCGGGATGGCTCGATCTCAAGGGGATCTCCCAGATAGCCTTTCAGCCCGGGTTCGAGAAACTGAAGCGTCCCGAGTGGATCCCCCGTCCTGTTCCGGAAATGACAGAGTCCCGCGATCTTTGGGCCCTGCTCAGGGAAAAAGATGTGCTCGCGCACTATCCTTACGATTCCTTCAGCGTTTTTCGCCGCTTCATATCGGCCGCGGCGGAAGATCCGGATGTTCTGGCGATCAAACAGACGCTCTACAGAACGGGGCACCACTCTCCGGTCATTAAAGCGCTTGAGAAGGCGGTTGAGAACGGAAAGCAGGTCACGGTCCTTGTGGAATTGAAAGCCCGTTTTGATGAAGAGCAGAATATCGAAGAAGCCCGGCGGCTTGAAAGAGCAGGGGCTACGGTCCTCTACGGGGTCGTCGGTCTCAAGACCCATTCCAAGATTTGTTTGATCGTTCGCCGCGAGGCCGCAGGGATCAAGCGCTACTTGCACCTTGGGACGGGGAACTATAACGAAAAAACGGCACAGATTTATTCCGACCTGAACCTTTTTACCAGCCAAGAGGAACTGGGGGCGGAAGCGAGTTCTTTTTTCAACCTGATAACGGGTTTTTCAAGCCCCGGGCATTTTTCCCATCTGGAAATAGCCCCTTACGGATTGCGGCGCAGGCTCTTGCGGCTGATCTTCCGCGAGTCCGCCCAAACCACGCCCGATCGCCCGGGGCTCATCATTGCCAAAATGAATTCCTTGGTGGAGAAGGAGATCATCGATGCCCTTTACCGGGCGTCCCAAAAGGGGGTCCGGATCAGACTCAATGTCCGGGGCATTTGCTGTCTCCGTCCGGGGGTCGCGGGGCTCAGCGAAAATATCGAAGTGGTCAGCGTTGTCGATATGTTCCTGGAACACAGCCGGATCTTTTATTTTTTGAACGCAGGGGACGAAGAGGTCTATCTTTCCAGCGCCGATTGGATGCCGAGGAATTTTGACAAACGGCTTGAACTCATGTTCCCTATTCTTGATAAAAAGCACAGAAAAGCCATTATTCAACTGCTGAACGCGTATCTGAAGGACAACCAAAAATCCTGGGAGCTTCTTCCGGAAGGGGATTACCGGAAAAAAGACCCCGGGGCCGAAAAGAAGTTCCGGGTCCAGGAATTCCTGTGTCAGCAGGCCCTTGAGGCCGAGAGCCTGCATGAAAAACAACTTACTTTGGAGCTTAAGCCGCAAAGACCCAAACGGGAGACTTTATGAAAAGGATCATCGCCTCCGGACTGACCGTGTTCTTTTTTTGTTCTCTGGCGTTCGCGGGCCCGGCATTGGACCAAGATGCAAAGCTGAAGAGCGCGGAAAAACCGCTAAAGGCCGATTTGACGCTTGTCGCTTCTCCGATCTGGGCCAGAAGCATTAAAGCGGGCGGCACGGTCAACGCGCTTGAAAAGCCCGCGGACGAAATGCCGCCCGTGTGGACTTCCGTTCTTTTCCGTGTCGAAAAAGTCCTGTCGGGAGAGTTCAAGATTCCCAAGAGCCAGGAGATCTCTTTATGGAGCCAGATGAAAGACGCCGCGGAGGACAAGAACCTCCTCAAGCTTCTGACCATGGATTTTGAAAAACCCGCAGAGGACGGCGACGACAAAGAATGGCTTTCGATCGCGGTGATCGATCCCTACGCTTCATTCGGCGTCCGTGAAGGGGAGCCCCCCGCCTCTCGCCAACGCTACAAACTTTCTCTCGCCCAAGTCCATAAAGATCCCGACAGTTTTATTCTCGTGAAAAGCGAAAAGCTTTAAAAGAACCATCAACAAAAACTTTGGCTCATCCCGGAAGATTTGATTTCTCGAGGCGCAAAGATTACAATCAACCGTCAAAGAGTCGTGGCATAACACCAACCCAAGGATGATCACGATGAAACCTTCTGCTTTCTCCATTTTCTTCTATTTGGCGGTCGCTAGCTTTTGTTTCTCCGGGGCCGGAGTTCTTTGGGCCGAGGATTCTGCTTCCGCCAAAGAGAAGCTCCGCTCGCTGAGCGACCAGATTATCGAGGCGGATGAAAAAGAGGACCTTCCGGCCGCGCTTCTGGCCGCGGAGGAGGCTGTCAGGGTGGCAAAGGAAGAAATTGGCCCCACAAGTTTGAAAGCCGCGGACGCCATGAACAATCTGGCCAATCTCTATATGATCGCAAACCGGGCCCCGGAGGCCGCGAAGCTCTACCAACAGGCGATCCTGATCAATGTTGAAAAGATGGATCCCAATAGCACTGACATGGCGGAGATCTACTCTAACCTCGGCGCCGCTTACGCAATGCAGAAAAAATACAAGGTCGCCATCGATATCCTCAGAAAAGCCCGGGCCATTTATCTGGAAAAACAGGGCCTCGCCGGTGAGGAGTCAAAAAGAACAGAAGAAATGATCACGGAGCTGACGAGGATCGTTTATCCGGAAGAAGAGAGGCTCTGAAGCCCGGCCGCATTTTTTCGCGCGCCATTAATTTAGCCTTGTCGCGTGTTCTCTGCGCAATTGCCTCCTGCCCTGCAATCGATTACAATCCTGCCATGTTCTCTAAACAGATCCTTCTGCCGATCCGGAGGTTTAATGTTTAAAAAAAACACGATCTTATCGCGGCTCTTATTGGGAGTTATTTGCTGCCTTGTGATCCCACCGGGAGCCTTGTTCGCCAAAGACGCGCGCGCTGCGGAGGCGAAGATCTTGGCCTTAAATAGCGAGATCATTGCGGCCAACGAACGAAGGGACTTGCCGGCCGCGCTCCGGGCGGCTGAGGAAGCCGTGCGGGTCGCGAAAGAAGAGTTTGGTCCAGAGAGCCTGGAAGCCGCAGGGACCATGAGCAATCTGGGGAGTCTCTACCTCCACATCAAGCGGGCGGCCGAGGCCGAAGCGATCTATCTGAAGATCATTCAGATCGAGATTGAAAGATCGGACCCCGAAGGCGCCGGCATTGCGGCGGCCTATTTCAATCTTGGCGCGGCGTACGCAATGCAGCAAAAATATAGCGAAGCGGTCGAAGTCCTCAAAAGATCACAAGCGATAAGACGGAAGGCGCTCGGCCCGGATGATGTCGCGACAAAGAACGCGGAGCAAATGATCGCAAGTCTGACGAAGCTGGCTTCTTCGAAGAAGGGAGAAAATTGAAGCCCCAAGCTATCCCTGGCATCTCGCAAAGCGAGCTCAGGTCTGGGTTCTTTTTTTGGGGAAACGCAAGCATGATGCGGTGGGAGGGTTATTATGAGCAAGAAGGATGAGCATATAAAGAAAGCTATGAAGGAGATCCTGAAGAAAAAGAGCGGAAGGCTCGCGGGCCTGCCCAAGAAGATCAAGAACAAGATCTATAATAAAGAGATCGAACGGCTTCAAACCGAGATGGTAAAGCTGGAAGAGTGGATCAAGCATAAAGGCCTGAAGGTGGTAGTGATCTTTGAGGGGCGCGACGCGGCCGGAAAAGGGGGAGTGATCAAGCGGATCACGGCGCGTACGAACCCGCGCATTGTCCGGATTGCGGCTTTGGGGACCCCCACGGAGAGGGAAAAAACGCAATGGTATTTTCAACGGTATGCCGCGTACCTTCCGGCCGCCGGGGAGGTAGTGCTTTTTGACCGCAGCTGGTACAACCGCGCGGGGGTGGAACGCGTTATGGGTTTTTGTACGGATGCAGAATACCGGGATTTTTTGAACTTCTGTCCGCAATTCGAAAAAGAGCTGATCCGCTCCGGAACCATCCTCATTAAATACTGGTTTTCGGTCAGTGACAGTGTCCAGGAAGAACGGTTCCAGGAAAGGCTCAAGGATCCCGCGCGGCGTTGGAAACTCAGCCCGATGGACCTTGAAGCCCGGGCCCGCTGGGTAGACTACTCCAGGGCCAAAGATGTGATGTTCGAGTACACGGACACCCAGGATTCTCCCTGGCATGTGGTGGATTCGAACGATAAAAAACGCGCGCGGCTCAACTGCATGGCGCATCTTTTGGCCCAGATCCCTTACAAAGATGTGACCCAAAAAAAGCTCGTCATCCCGAAGCGCCAGAAAGATTGTGGCTACAAGCGCCCGCCTTTGCATAAGCAAAAGTTTGTCCCCGAAGTCTATTAAGAGCCTGTTCTGATGTCAGCCAGGAACGGTTCTCCTTCAGGAAAACCATTCCTGAAAGCTTGATCGCCTGACAGATCACTAAGGACAGGCTCTCTTTCGTCCTCAGGATCTGTCCCTGCATGTCAACCGAACACCCCTTTTCATTACAATCTCTTTACATTCCCATCACAAAGACCTGACAGCTGCTTTCTATACTCCCGCCATCAAAATCAAAAGAGCGGAAGATGATTCTGCTCCACGAACCCCGATCAAGGGAGGAGAAACAAAAATGAAGAAATCAATTTTGAGGATGATCAGTCTTGCCATGATCTCCCTCTTCGCCATAAGCCAGACGGCTTTTGCGGATGAGGCGCAGCTCATGAAAATGGTAAGCGAAATGCAAAAACAGATGACCGACCTGCAAAGCACGGTCGCGATGCAAAAGGCCGAGATCTCTGCTTTGAAAACGCAGGGGCCTAAGATCCAGATGGCTGCGGGCGGCGTCGAAGCACCGGCGATCGACGAAGAAGCGTTCAAAGCGCAGTTCGACAAGAACCTCAAAGGCAAGATCGGCGAATCTGACAAGTGGCTCAAAGACCTTAAGTTCAAAGGCGATCTTCGCATGCGTTTTGAGCCCGCTCATAATACCCGGGCGACTACAGCCGATGTGAATCGTTTCCGATTTCGTCTTCGCTATGGATTCGAAAAGAAGTTCAGCGACGAGTTCCGGGCCGGCTTTATGATGGCTTCTGGAAGCACTACCGATCCCACTTCCACGAACCAAAGCTTTGATTCAGCTTTTGCGAACAAAACCATAACCATTGATAAGGCTTACGCGATCTATAATCCTAAATGGGCTCTGATCGGTCCTATTTCGGATGTTGAGATCGGTGTAGGCAAGGTTGAAAATCCTCTTACCCAGGTGCATTCCTGGCTAACCTGGGATGGCGATGTAACGCCTGAAGGTATTTACGAGAAAACAAGCGCACGCCTCTTTAAGACCGAAAACCTGACGACAGATATTGAAGGTTTGGCGGGTCAGTGGATAATCAATGAAAACGCCACGCGGGGGGCAAATCTCGGGGATGCCGAACTATTTACCTTTTCAGGAGGTCTTGTTAACAAGTTTACGCACGAGAATCTGAAAAATCCGATCACCCTCAAGAACTATGTGAACTATGAATTCTCGAGAGGTATTGGGAAAGTAGGCACGCCCACAGCCACTTCGTATTCCATAGATGGCGTAAACATGAGAACCAATGATTTGTATACCGTGATCAATACAGGCGATCTCGGTGTTTTGAGCTTTTATAACGAACTGTCCTGGAAGATCGATCCTCTGCCGAAGTTCAAGTTGTTCTACGAATACGGGCAGAACACAAAGGCTCATATGCAGAACGATCGGGAGCGTCATCTTTATGTTGTTGGCGCAAAGCTCGGCTCCGCAAAGAAAAAGGGTGAGTGGGAGCTCGGGTACACCTACGGGCACCTTGAGAAGAACTCTACCTTCAGCGTTTGGGCGGACTCAGACTTTGGTTTTACCAATCGCAAGGGGAGCGTCGTCAAGGCTGGTTATGCATTGACGGATTACCTGACGCTTAATGGGGCTGGATTTTTTACCCAGAACATTATTGATTCGACGAATAATAGCCCAAGCGCCCAGCAGCTTTTTCAGCTGGATTTGGTGTGGAAGTTTTAAGGAGCAAAAGGATATGGAGCCAGTTCTCATGATCTTCAGAGCGGGTGGTTCCTCCCTTGGTTCCCAATGCCCAGTGGGGGCTGGCTCCGCAGTTTTTGTAAAGTAGCGGTCTCAGGGGACAGACAATCACTGAATGTCTGTCCCCTGAGAAAGTAATCGAAATAACAAACAACAAAAAAAGAGGTTCCTATGAAAAAGTGGCTAAGCAGTTTAATGATCATGGCAATGCTTGCGCCGTCGGTTCCGGCGTTGGCGGCAGAAGTGGACCCGGCGATCGCGGATTACGCGCAAACAAGCGGTGTTTCCGGGAATCTGAACAGCATTGGATCCGATACGCTCAACAACCTCAATACCTACTGGGCGGAAGGTTTTAAGGCGATTTATCCCAATGTGAACATTCAGATCGAAGGCAAAGGTTCCACGACCGCTCCTCCGGCATTGACTGAAGGAACGGCTCAGCTCGGTCCTATGAGCCGACCCATGAAGTCTGAAGAGATCGAATCGTTCGAAAAGAAGTACGGTTATAAGCCGACGCAGATCCGCGTTGCGATCGACAACTTGGCCGTGTTCGTCAACAAGGACAACCCGGTCAATAGCCTGACTATGGAAGAAGTAGACGGTATTTTCTCCAAGACCTTCAAGCAGGGCGGGGATGATATCCGCAAGTGGGGTGCGGTGCTTGGAGCGAGAGGAGAGTGGACCAATAAGCCGATCTCGCTTTACGGTCGCAACAGCGCTTCCGGGACTTACGGCTATTTCAAGGAGAAGGCTCTCAAAAAAGGCGATTACAAGGACACGGTTAAGGAACAGCCGGGATCTTCAGCAGTGATCCAGGCCATCGCGAGCGATCTTGGCGGGATCGGCTACTCCGGGATCGGGTATCTGACCTCGGGTGTCAAGGCGGTCAAGATCAACGGCGTTGCGCCGTCGATGGAAAATGCCGTGGCGGGGAAATATCCTCTTGCGCGGTTCCTCAATATCTATGTGAATAAAAAACCAGGTGAACCGGTGGATACTCTGACGCTCGAGTTCCTGAAGTTTGTGCTCTCGAAGAAGGGTCAGGAGATCGTTGTGAAAGACGGGTTCTATCCGCTCAATCCGGATCTGGTCAATGAGGAATTAGCGAAGTTGACCAAGTAGTAGTTAAGATAGTGTTGCGAGTAAAACCGTCCCAATACTTATCAATTTCTGCAGAGCAGAAATTGGGGCGGTTCTGGTTGCCGTTGAGTAAAAGAAAAAGATAACCAGGACCGGTCCTAATGCGGCCGGTAGAGCCCGGGCAGATAGCTTGGGGCGTCTCGCGATACGGCGAAAAGACAGGCGCTTCGCGGAAGTTGAAGCGCCTGTCTTTTTCGACTATCATGCCCCGGGACAGAGATGCTTTCATTTTTTAGGGGGCAGGCAGTCATTTAATGCCTGTCCCCTCCGCGCCTCTATTCGGCGTTCCCATCTCTATTAAAGACAATATTTGTATCGATGGCAGGGAAGTGACCTGCGCGTCGAAGA
>CAZGCC010000002.1:0-48069 GCA_964524195.1 uncultured bacterium
TTCGCCGTTCACCAGATTAGTCACATAAATACGGCCCACGCCGACCGGCCCGAGAAGAACGACCATCGATTTTTGCCCATCGATGATGCCGGCCACATTCGTACCGCGAAAACCGATCGAACCGGCCGGAAGATCGACCGACATGTTTTCCGGTTTCTTGTGTGCGACTTTTCCGGACACGACCCTGAAGATCCCCTTCATCATGCTGGCTTTCACTTTGCCGTCATCATTGCTCGGATCAAAAATAAACTCATCAACCGTGATGCCGCTTGCGGGACCGAGCGTAAAGACAGTCTGGTCAAGAAGCAGGATCTGAAGCTGCCCGTCTGCGCCCGTTTCAACCTTATCTCCCATAAAAATTTTATCACCGCTTTTGATCTTGCGCGAAGTCTGGTCCGGAGGGGTCGTGGCATTGACTTCGCCTTTCACCGCCGCAGCCACTCCCGCCTGCACAAGACCTTCAGCTTCAGCAAATGAAATTCCCGCCATACCTGTCGAAACTACACTGAGAACGATGGCGATCAACCAAACATTTTTTTTCATAGAAGCACCTTTTTATTTTGTTTTCTTCTCACTAAATCAAACTGATGGCGTCGCATCCGCGGTAAGGGTTCCGTTTCCTGCGTTAGCGTAAGTTGTAGCATTGTCATTATAGACAACATTAATCGTACCGCTCTGCGCTACTTGCCCATTCACATTGGATATGGTAATTTCAGCCTGGATATTCGAGTTGTTAGGATCATGGAGCCCACTAAAAACAAGAAGATCAGCCGCCGGGATTGAGTGCGTCACATCAGCTGTGCCTGTATACGCAGGGTCAATATTGCCGTTAGTGGGTTGAGCAGTAGTGGTATCAATGATGATGCTTATATTCTCCAACTGCGCCGTCGCCAAATTAAGGACCCACGATGCTGAGAAGCTTCCAACCACGGTATATTGGCTACCACTCATAAGCGTTTGATAGAAACTGCCAGATCCGGAATACGAATAACTCCCGGAAAGACCGGAGAGATCGGATACTCTCGTTGTCCCATTAGGATTTCCAAGACCGTTTTGATTCCGGGCGTCCTGGGCACCTATGACGCTTACATCATTTAAGCTGTCGCTGAAACTCTCAAGACCGCCTAAAAGCAGAGTATTTGCTCCAACGAGCGCATTGTTCTCACCCGACAGATCACCCATATTGGAGTCGCCGCCGAGACCCGCACCACCGCCTTGATCGCCGCCGCCAAGACCTCCGGTCAAACCATTGATCTGGTCGTCCGAAAGCTGGAATGGGCCGGAAATTCCGCCGTCAGCGCCCACTTCCACGCCAAAACCCGAACGGTTCACTTCCTGCTGGCCGCCGCCCTCTCCGTCGATCGTAAAACTGCCGATCCTCGCACCTGAATCGTTGTTGTCCCCGGGCCCCAAAAGACCCACAAGCCCCTGGCCGCTCGGTTCCACGGAGCCACCGACGATCGTGCCGCGAAATCCGATGGTCGCTGTGGGAAGTTTCACCTTCACGCTGTCCGGATTCTTGGCCGCGATCTTTCCGGACACATAACGGAAAACCCCTTTGGTGATACTGGCCTTGATCTCCCCCGCGCTTGTCTTCGGGTCATAAACGAATTTGTCAATAATGATCGAACTGTTCGGCCCGATCTTGAAAACCGTCTCATCCAGAAGAAGGATCTGGAGCTGGCCCTTTGCGTCGGTCGTGACTTCATCCCCCATAAAGATCACCTGCCCGCTCTGGGCAATGCGCCCGATCTGGCCCGGAGTTGTGAGTTCGACTTTGCCCTGCGCTGCCGCAACGACTCCGATCCTCTCCAAAACCAGAGAAGCCGCCGGCATTGCGGGAATTGACAAAGGCATTTGAGCGATCACGGAAGGTACGGACAGGACAAGAAAAAACGCGGAAAGAGAAGCGACGATCTTTTTCATAGGTTAGAACTCCAATCTCTTGGTCAACATCCCCTCAAGCTTGTTATTGGTGTAGCTGTAATTGGTGATATTGGACAGGGCGCGATAAAACTCATAGGTGAAAGTAAAGGTGATGTCCTTGAGCGGCTTGGGAAGGATCTTTCCGATCAGAAGCGTTGTGAGCGGCGCTCCATAAGTAGCGCGATACCGCAGGGTCTGGTCATGACGGTTCATACCCGCGACAGAGATCTGCGGCCCTTCATAATTGTCAAAATTCACATTCAGGGTGTTGATCAAAAACTGGCTCTTGGGCAGGATCCAGGTGTGAGTGTTGTTCAAACTCAACCGGTCATACGCATCATACTTTTGCTTGGCATCCTTTTTGGTATATCCGAGAGCGCTGGTCCACTTCATGGTCGGGGTAATAACATAACTGGCCCCCCAGAAGTTGCTGAAGGCGGGCCCTTTGTTGCTGACCGCATCATTATTTTCCGAGATATTCATATAATCCTGCCGTTCGACCCGGAAATTGTAGAAAGCTTTGAGTTTCTTGGTCACTTCGCGCTCAAAAAGGAAATTTCCTCCTTGCGTCCTTAAAAAACTTTCGCTGGAAAGAAAGATGTTGCTCGCGACAAAGGAAGGTGTGAAGTTGAACCATTTGCTCTTATAGGTTCCCCCGATCTCGTACTGGAAGGAGCCCAGGTCGAGCGAATTCACATTGGTCTGCTCCTGCAGGAAATAGGTGAAGGACCCGAACACGGTATGCCCCGCCTGAAATCCGAGGTCATGGGTCACATCCAGGCTGGAAATATTGAGAAAATGTGTATCCGCGCGGCGATTGCTTGATCCGAGAAGGTCCTGGGCCTGATCGTTGACGAGCTGGAACTTGGAGGAAGGCGCGGCGTTGCGGTTCGTGTCATAGCCCCAGCCGTTGCTCTGACGCAGACTGAAATGCGTTCGCCGTTTTCTCCGTTTGATCTTCTTTTCGTAATCGCTGACCTGATCCCGGATCGCGGGAGGAAGCGTGACAGCCTTAAGCGCGTCCAATTCTTTCTGGGCTTCATTAAGGCTGTCCAAACGGTAGAGAACCACGGCATAAAGAAGGCGCACATCCGCAAGATTCGGGTTGACCATCAGAACGCGCTCCAAAGTAGCAGAAGCGCTCAAAAGCTCTCCCCGGGCGATCTGTTCCTGCGCATAGCGGATATTAAGCGGAATATTGTCGGGATCTTTAAGAATATCCTCGTAGGTCACGCCTGTCCTGAGTTGATCCTCGGCGGCCTTTTCTTTGGATTTTTCTGCAACTCCAGCCGTTTGTTTTTGGCTCCAGGTTTCCCGGCGAAGTGTATCCGTCTCATTGGTGATATCTTCGGCCAAGCCGGCAGGAACGAGCGTTAAAAGAAAGGCGCTGCAAGTAAGGACAGATAAGACCTTCGTATAGCGGGAAA
Source organism: uncultured bacterium (assembly GCA_964524195.1). Taxonomy (GTDB): domain Bacteria; phylum Omnitrophota; class Omnitrophia; order Omnitrophales; family Aquincolibacteriaceae; genus Aquincolibacterium. The sequence goes on from CAZGCC010000002.1 coordinate 3,354, forward strand.
TTCTCATGAAACAACCAATCCCCTTTCTGGGCTACAAGCTAAAAAATGGCGTGCTTTCTGACCTGGGAAAGCGGCTACAACTTGCGGCAGTCTACCCCTCCCTTTTGAAAAAAGCAAATTACAAATTTCTCAAGGCGGGAGGCGTAGGCGCATGGCGAGATCTCGCGTTTTTTTCACCGTACGCCGCACGCCGTACGCTATAATGCGAGCATGTCATTCCAATTGGACCCGTTCCAGGTCAAAGCGATCGAATGGATCGAAAAAGAGCATTCGCTCCTGATTTCCGCGCCCACCGGATCCGGTAAAACCCTGATCGCCGAAAAAGCGGTCGAAAAAGCCCTGTCCCGCGGCGAACAGGTCATTTATACCGCCCCAATCAAAGCCCTGAGTAATCAGAAATTCCGCGATTTCCAGATCCGGTTTGGCAAGGAATCGGTCGGCATCCTGACCGGCGATGTTTCGATCAATGCCGGCGCGCCACTCCTCATCATGACCACCGAGATCTACCGTAATTCCCTTTTTGAGAACGAGGAACGGATCCGCAAGATCGGTTGGGTCATTTTTGACGAAGTCCATTATCTGGACGATGTCGAACGCGGCACGGTCTGGGAGGAAGCCCTTCTTTTTACGCCGCCCGAGATTCGTATCCTCGCGCTTTCCGCCACGATCCCGAATGTCCAGGAGCTGGCGGCCTGGATCCAGCAGATCCATGAGCGCCCCATCGCTGTGATCGAAGAAACACACCGCCCGGTCCCGCTCCATTTCCTGTTCCAATGCCAAGGGAAGATCCTGACCAATACGAAGTCGCTTCGCAAGGAAGGCTACCTTCAACGCGATAACTGGCAGCTTTCCATGCGGGAACGGCGCCGCGGGTTCCAGCCGCCAAGGGCGCGGCCCAACCGCCTCTTTGACCTGCTGAAACATCTCATCAATGAAGACCAGCTTCCGGCTCTTTATTTTGCCTTTGGCCGAAAACGCACGGCCACGCTCGCCTGGGAAGTCGCTCACTTTGACCTCTTGCGGGAAGCGGAGCGCCGCGAGGTCCGCAAGCTCTACGACGATCTTCTCACCCGTTATGATCTTGTGGGCGACAAAACCGCCGAAGAGATTCGGCCTCTTATTGAACAAGGGATCGCCTATCATCACGCGGGAATGCTTCCGACCCTCAAGGAGGTCATTGAACGGCTTTTCACGAGCAAACTCATCAAACTAATCTTCACGACCGAGACTTTCGCGCTCGGGATCAACATGCCGGCCCGCACGGTGGTCTTCGATGAACTCGAAAAATTCTACGGCACGGGTTTCAAGACGCTCACGACGCGCGATTTTTTCCAGATGGCCGGTCGCGCGGGCCGCCGGGGCATGGATCCGGAAGGTTTTGTTTATTCCCGCATTCATCCAAGCGACATCAGCTTCCCGGAAGTGGAACGGGTGATCTATGGGCGACCTGAGCCGGTACGGAGCCAGCTCAATACCGCGTACGCGACGCTCCTCAATCTCTACAAAACGCTGGGCCATAAACTTCTTGAGATCTATCCCCGATCTTTTCATTTTTTCCAGTCTTCGAAACGAAAACGCGACGAAGGGCTGGACCTCTTGAAGAATAAGCTCGCACTTTTGCAAGAGATGGGCTACATCACCGACGACGGCCTCACCTTTAAAGGGGAATTCGCGGCTTCCGTGTTCGGGTATGAGCTGCTTCTCACGGAAATGTACACGGACGGCGCTCTCGAAAAACTGGACGAGGCAAAGCTGAATGTTTTTCTGGCCGGGCTGATCTTTGAACCGCGGAAAAATACCGAGCCGCCGCGTCTTGGAAAAGAACACGCCGAGTTACTTAAAATGACCCAGCACTATCACCGGGGCATTTTCAAATGGGAATCCAATTTCCGCGTTACCCCCCACACGAAACCGCCTTATTTTCATCTCGCCCGCGCGATCGAAGCGTGGACTCAGGGCAAAGACTTCGAGAAGATTTGCGAATTGACCTCCGAGGATGAAGGAAGCCTGGTCCGTTATATCCGGATGGTGATCCAGCTTCTTCGCGAGATCGCGCATTCGCCTCACGCCTCCGAAACCCTCAAGGCCAAGGCGCACCGCGCGCGGGGAATGATCGACCGGGGCGTGGTAGACGCGGAGAGACAGCTGCGGGTCTAACTGTTTTACTCTTCTTCTCGCTCCTGCACTGAAAGCATCGGCCCCAGCTCCGGGTCAGCGCGATCCTCTTTTTTGATCTCCTCAAGAATGACCGGTATCTTCCATTTCTCGATCCGGCAGACCGTGTCATAAGGACAGAACGATTCGCAACTTCGTGGCCGCGCCGGGATCTCGGCGCCGCGAATCTCCTTCATGAATTTGCGGACAAAAACGGCCGACCGGTCCAATGCTTTCTGAAAGAGGTCCCCCGGAACGCTGGAACGGGACGAGAATTCTTTTTCGAAAAGCTTCGCGAGCTCCTCACAATAAAAACCGCTTCGCTTGTGATCCCGGATCGAATAGATCGCGGCGCCCAAAGGGGCGAGACCTAAATGCTTCTGAGCGGCCAGAAGGTAAAGCGGCAGCTGCAGCGCGGTGCCAAGCTCCAGATCCGAAGATTTAAAGCTGTAAGAACGCTTGTAATCCATGACCACCGCGAATTTCTTGTCCGGGTTTGTGTCGATCCGGTCCACACGACCTCGTAATTTGATATTCTTTTTCCCGGCTTCGATCTCCAGAGGCGGCGCCTCCCCTTTCCCGGAACCCCCAAATGAATACTCCACATGCTCCGGATGGAAAGAAGAACTCTCGAGCCGTTCCGTCTCATATTTCAGGAAATCCAGAAGCATCTCGAAAAGTTCACGGCGGTCCAAAGCTTCCTGATAGGCCTCCGACCATGTCATCGGATAAAGCTTGAGGCCTTCTTCCATTTCCCTTTCGATGAATTGTTCAAGCGTCTCTTTTGCGCCTTTGGGACGGCGAGGATCAAAATAATGCTGGAGAACGAAATGCAGGACATTCCCCTTTTGCATCGCGCTGAGATCCTGTCCCGCCTCTTTTAATTTGAGGATCTTGTCGGCAAAATACCGGTAAGGACATTTGGCGTAGGTCTCAAGACGGGTAGGGCTTGTTTTTTCGATCTCGAAATACCCGTCCTTCCGGATCTTTTCATCCGAGATACCCGCTTCCACGGTTCTTAGAGCGTTCAGGAATCTCTCCCGGCTCTCGGGATCGCCGGGAAGCTTCGAAAGGACTTCCTCCATAACCAAATCCTGGTTTCCCGCGCTCCGCAAACCCGCCGCTATTGAAATTTCCAACTCCCGACGGGTGATCGCTTCCGCAGCTTCCGGAAAAGGCCTCGCAAGGTCCTGGTGTATTACAGAAATCTTTCCATTTTGGGACGAAGCATTGGGATCGTCTCCGAAAAGCCGTTTTACCTCATCAAGATAAAAGGACGGCAGCGATTCCTTGCCTTCAAAATCAAGATGCGGGCAGCTCAAGTAGAGCCGCTCCCTCGCGCGGGTCACGGCAAGATAAAAAAAGAACCGTTCGATATTTTGCCGCGGCAGCCGTTCCGCGAGCGGGTATTCCCGCTCCCCGTTCATCAGCCTCCGCTCCCAATCCGAAAGCAGCGGGTCCTCGCGGATCTGCATGGGAAAAACTTTTTCCAGAAGACCGGCCACGAACACGACCTTGTATTCTTTTTGCCGCGCGAGCGAAATGTCATAGACCTGCACCCGGTTCTTATCCCGCTCATGCAGTGAATAAACATCCAGTTCGACGAGGCCGAGAAAATGATCGGCAAAACTTTCGAAGGACATCTCCTGGACCTGATGCTTCAGGGAATATCCCCGGATCTCCTCCAGAAGAGCTTCAAACCTTCTGACGCAAGCCGCGTCACGGCGGTTCAACGGTGTGTAATGATCGCTCACCTCCAGGATCGCGAATGAATCGTACACCGCCCGCTTGAAGATCCGGATATGTTCTTCCGCGGTCCGCGCAGCCCGGAACTTTCCATCAAGAGCCTCAAGCTCTTGCAACATTGCTTTTTTCTTCTTGTTGAACTCTTCCGGGTCCTTCGCGCTTCCCTTTTTCCAGTCCGCGAGCCAAGCTTCGCGACCCCCCGTCACGCCTTCCCTGAACGACCGTTGCTCCAGCTCCGCGACCCAGGCATCTTCCCTGGGATTGTCTTTTCCGAACAAGCGCACGAAACCGGACCTCAGGAACGCAAAGAGATCTTCCGGCTGCCAATCATTGCGGAAAATGGCAAGGAGCGAAGCGGTCGCGGCGATCCAGGGCGAGAACTTCAGGCGGTCGCGCTCATGCACTTCCACCGGGATCCCGTAGCGCGCAAAGACCGCGGTGATCACCGGCGCGTAGTGCCGGATCTGGCGGAACAGGACCGAGAAATCGCCATAGCGGTGATCCCCCGTCTTGTAAAGTTGATGGATCTGGCGCGCGATCAGCTCGATCTCACCTTCCGTTCCGATCGCGTTAAGCAATGTGAGGCCCTGAGGAACACAGATTCCCTTAACGGTTTCCGCAAAAAGATTCTTTTGAAGAAAAAGAAGGGCCGGATTTTTAGTGCGAAAGGACTGCGTCTTCATGAGCTGCGCCTGAAACCCGAGCTTTTCAAGATCCTGCTGTGTACGGTTCACAGATTCGAAAACATCTTCCTGTTGCTTACCCGTTTCTTTTATCAATGCAATCGTGATGTTGTCTGCGACCCCGGAAAACTCGCGAAGATACTCAAGCTGCAGATTTGAAAAATCGAAAAAGCCGTCGATCCAAAGAGCCTGGAACCTGGAACCCGGAACGCCCGGCTTCTTTTTCCTTTCCCTGAAGAGACGCAGGGCATCCTGACTGTCACGAAGACCGCGCGCTTTCAACTGGGCCTCATATTGCCCGTAAAAATCCGCCAGCGCTTCATATTTGGCCCGGTAGACCGGCTCAAAACCTTTCAGTTCGTTCATCCGTTCGCGGAAGATCTCTGGAGTGAGACACGCCTCTTTGAGCTCGATCACAAACTGCGCCATCAATCCGATAAAACCGGGCTGCTCGCGCACTCCCTCGAAATAATCCCATTTGTTTTCGCGCACCAGGTCCCGGACGATCATCATGCGGGTCAGACTGGAAGCGACGGGAATATCGGTGACACGAAAAAGATCCGCGGCAAGCCGGGAAAGCGTGGTGACTCGTTTGTGAAAAAATCCTTTGAGACCCCTTTGGATCAGAAGCGAGATCACCCGTTCGGTGTGTTCGGCAGAAGGAACCACAAAAAAAAGATCTTCAGCGAGAGGGTCCGCAGCCTCCGAAAGAGCCCGGCTGAACGCGTCAAGAAGTTGGTGCGTCTTCCCGCAACCTGCCGGGCCGACAAGGAGAGTTTTACTCATGCCCTGTTAACTCTGGAATTTTTTGATCGAGAATTGGGCCTATCTTCATTTGTCTCTCCCCGAAGCCTTCTTCAGATCTTCGATCAAATGCGGCTGCGCCTTTCCTCCTAACGACTCGACCTGATGGACATCAGCCCAGCTCCGGTCGAGCTCATTATTATCAAGATAGGCCGCGGCGCGGTTGTTGTAGGCCTCGACATAATGAGGATTATTCTCGATGGCTTTACTGTAATCCGAGATCGCTTGATCCAGATCCCTTTTCAGATAACAGGCAAGCCCGCGATCAAAATAGGCCCGGGCATAAGAGGGGTCGAGCTCCAGGGCTTTATCAAGATCGATCATCGCGTAATTCAAATTACCCTTGAAGGCATACGCGTTACCGCGAGTATGATAGGCCTTCGCAAAGGAAGGATTGAAGCTCAGCGCTTGGGTGCAATCGCCAATGGCTTGATTGAAATCGCCTTTTTTATTGTAGGCAAGAGCGCGGTTATTGTAGGCCTCCGGATTCACGGGAAAGATCTCGATGGCTTTATCAAGATCGAGGATGGCTTTGTCCGCATCGCCGAGTTCCGCGTAAGCGCCGCCCCTGGCAAGATAAGCGCGGGCATTGCGGGGATCTTCCCGGAGAACTTTATCAAGTTCCTGAATGGCTTTGCCGTACTCCCCTTGCTCGGAATACTTGATCCCCCTCTCCAGAATTTCTTCCGGGGAGTCACCGGCAAAACCTGGACTGGCAATTAAAACTGACAGGCCCAGGCAGAGAGCGCCGATCTTGAGTAAAATTTGCTCCTTCGGGCTCATGAGCTACTTCTGATAGACGGCAAAACTGTCCTGGTTCTCCCAAAGCGTGACTTTGGAGACCGGGAGTTTCATCCGGCGGGCTTCGAGGAAGATCTTCCGGGCGAGCATTTCGGCGGTCGGGTTCTCCCCCACAAGCACCACAGGCTCTCCTGCTTTTTTGAGGAGTTTCGCGAGGGGGTCTTTACTCCAGAGGATCATTTTGTGATCGAGGTTCTTGTCGATCCATTCGCCGATCGTCTTTTTGATATCAAAAAAATCAACGACCATCCCTTTGGAATTGAGTTTCGGGGTGGACATCTCGATCTCAACGCGCGCGCTGTGGCCATGAAGGTGCGAACACCTATCGTGTCCCCCCAAGAGCCGGTGCCCGTAATTAAAATAGATCATTTTCGCGACTTTAAACATGCCCTGGCATCTCTTTTCTTTTGGCTGAAGGTTGCCAGGGCTAGTCCAATCGACTCTTTCATTTTTTAATGAAAGATTGGGCATGTCCTGGATCCCTCAAAAATTCGGTGGCAGTAAAAACGCGGAGGCATTATCGCCGATTTCCAGATCTAAGTAAACCCCCGGTCCTCAAACAATTGAAAGCCTTTCCCATCTCCTCCGCATCGTATAGAATGCTCCGTCTTTTGGCCTCAACGCTCTCATCCTTTGAAAGGAATTCTTATGTCAGAAATATCCGCCAGTGAACTGGAAAAAAAACTTTATATCGAAGTGGACGGCCAGCCTTATTTCGTGCTGGATGTCAAATTCGCGGCGCCTACTGCACGCGGGGCTTCCACCATGGTCAAGGCCAGGGTCCGCAATCTCCTGAGTGGCGCGGTGCTGGACAAGACTTTCAAGACGAGCGAGAAATTCAAGGTCCCGGATGTGGAAAAAGTCCCGGCGGTCTTCCAGTACATCACCGGCTCGGAGTATCACTTCATGGATAATGTGGCTTATGAGGAGTTCGTGCTTACGGCGGAAAAACTCGGCGAGCAAAAACTCTATTTGAAGGAGAATCAGGAAATGATCGCCCTGAAGCTGAACGGAACCGTGGTCTCGCTGGAACTTCCCGTTTATGTCGAGCTCGCCATCACCGAAACCGACCCCGTGGTCAAGGGGATCTCCGCCTCAGGCCGCTCGCTCAAGAAAGCCAAACTTGAAACGGGGCTGGAAGTCCAGGCGCCCCTTTACACGGAGATCGGAACGGTCGTACGCGTGAACACCGAGACCGGAGAAGTTTCCGGCCGCGCTTAAAAATCAGATCTCGACTCCGAACCCGGCGCCAACGGGCGCGTCATCCATCGGCATATTTTCAGGCGCTCTCTCGCCGGGCATATTATCCGAATCCCCTTCAAAAGCCGAAGGGTCCGATTCGCCCGCATCATCCTGCATAAACACTTCTTCGAAGGGGCCCCGGAAACCCGCATCCGAAACGCGAGACCGTCCCTCTTCGCTGATAATGGAATCATCCCCTTCGGCATAAGCCGCCGGAGTCCCCGCGATCATCGAAAACCCAAGCGCCAACCCGATGCAAATTCCCGCAAAATTCCTCATGGTTCTCTCCTTTTTTATTTTGTGATATCGATAAGCCGCTGAATGACTTCTTCGACGACGCGATTGGGCGTGGACGCCCCGGCCGTGATCCCGATCTTGAGCGCTCCTCCGGGAAGCCAGTCCGGAGTTTCAAGAATGTCCTGAGTTCCGGTCTTCTTGTGCCGGATCTTTTCACTCGAAACAAGCGAAGAAGCGTCTTCGACATGGAATGCGGGACAAAATTCCGAGGCGATCTCGGCCAGATGCCCCGTGTTGCTGGACCGGTAGCCACCGATCACAAGGATAAGGTCCATCTTCTTTTCGCCCAACTCCCGGATCGCATCCTGCCTGTCCTGCGTCGCCGAACAGATCGTATCAAAATGACGGAAACGGTCCGGAAGCTCTCCGGCTCCGTAGCGCCTTGCGAGCGCTTCGCGCAGCATATCCGAGATCTCGATCGATTCGCGGGAAAGCATGGTCGTCTGATTCGCAAAACCGATCTTCCCGAGGTCTTTCTCCGGATCCAGTCCCGCAGAGCATGCGTCTTTGAATTTCCCAAGGAATGTTCCACGGCTACCCCCTGGCGTTTCTTGCCAGGCCCCCGTGGGATCCCCTGCGATATATTGGCAGACCTCCTGAGCCTCTTTTTTATCCTTCACCACGAGATATTTCGCCGCCCGCGAACAGGTCGCGCGGGTTTCTTCGTGGTCGTACTTGCCATGGATCACCGCGGTAAAACCATCCCGGCTGTAGGATTCCACGCGGCGCCAAACGCTCATCACCGAACCACAAGTCGTATCCACGATCACGCAGCCTTTTTTCTGGAATTCCTTAAGCGCGCCCACCGGCACCCCGAAAGCCGGCATGATCACTACATCCTTTTCGGTGATCCCGGGACAAGATGTGTCGCTTGCGAGGATCTGGACCCCCATCCCCTGGAGTTCCGCGTTCACGCGCGGATTATGGATGATCTCATTGGTCAGAAAAATGCGGCGGTCCGGGAACCGCGACCGGGTCTCGTAGGCGTATTGCACGGCGCGCTCCACACCGTAACAAAAGCCAAATTCCCGGGCGAGATGGATCTCAAGGCGGCCGGCTTTCATGAAAAATCCCGCGGCGCGGACTTGATCGATCAAGGGGCTGTGATAACTTTGATCGAGTTGGGATTGGACGATATTCTTGAGCCCGAAACTTGCGGGAGAACTCTTTCCGGGATCGGCCATGAGCATGTCTTTCAGGAGGAGGCGATCTTGCGGACTGTCACGCCGGCCTGCTCCAGCAGTTTGAGCGAAAGTTCCAGGAAGGGATAATTCCCCTGGTAAACGACTTCCGCGATCCCGGCGTTGATGATCATCTTGGTACACATAAGGCAGGGCGAAAAGGTCGTGTAAAGCGTCGAGCCTTTGACGCTCACGCCGTGATAGGCCGCCTGAACGATCGCGTTCTCTTCTCCGTGCGAGCAAAGGCATTCCCCGAGATCTTTGCCGGACGCGTCGACCGCGTTGCAGCGCGGACAGCCTCCTTCGTTACAATTTTTGATCCCGCGAGGCGTTCCGTTGTATCCAGTCGAAATGATACGCTTGTCTTTGACGATCACGGCCGCGATCCGCCGTTTCATGCAGTTGGAACGCATCGCCACGACCTTCGCGATATTCATAAAATATTCGTCCCAACCTGGGCGATAGGCTTTTTGCGCGAGATCGAGCATGATCTGCTTTACCTTCTCATGCATTTCTTTCAGGGGGCCGTTATTGTCGATCTGAAGATCCGCCAAAGCGAGGGCCTGATCAAGCTGCTGGTCGGTCTTGTTCTCGCTTTTCGCTTCCTTGGCCTCAAGCGCCTGGAAATCTTCCCACACCCGGGGGTCGTTCTCGCGGCCGCGCTGCTTGAGCCTTTCAAAACGGAGCCGTTCGGGAGCATGAATGCGGACAAGCGTAAAATCATTGCGGCGGCGGAAGACCTGGATCTCGGAGGGATGACGGATCGAATCGATCACATAATGCTTTTCGGGATCCAGCTTCGCGATGATCCGCTCGGCGAGACAGCCCGGACCTTCTTTTTCGCGAAGCTCATTCCCCAAGGCGACAAGCGCTCCGCGCGTCACTTCTTGACCGCGTCTTTTAGCTTCGTCCCGGAGCGCATCGGACAGCGAATAGTAATGAAACCCGCGCTCCTTCAAAAAATGCGCCGCTTCTCCCTTGCCTGATCCATTTTTGCCCGTAAGACCAATGATCATAAAATTCCTCTTAAGAGTGGATCCAAAAATCGGGTGAATAAAACCGCTGATCACCGGCGTGCCGTTCGATCAGGATGAGATGGCTGGCGTTCTTTCCGTCTTTGATCTCCGGCTTTGCGGCAATTTCCCGAAGAATATCGCCGTGCTGCCCTGCGGGAGGCCTGATAAAACCTACGGCCTGTTTTTCGAGGCGGAAAACCGCTTCATCGATATCCTCAACGCGCACAGCCAAGGCATAAGGTTTTTTATCTCCAAAATGCGCGACCCAATCCAGGCCGGATTTTTCATGAGGATGTTCTACGAGGATCGCCGGAGCGCATCCCTTGCGCAGGACCTCCACGCCATGCCCCCGATGCTCAAGGATTTTGGCGGCATGATCTCTTTCGTAACCGAGCGCCAGGAATTCCTGCGTCCGCTCGGCAAGATGGACAGTGCGGAAAACAAGATGGTCAAGAACGGGGCGAATGCCAACCCCCACAAGCAAAAGGCCGCGCGTCACGACCCGGACGGCAGGATTCTCGGCAGCAAGTCCCTCAGCATACTCTTTCAAAACTTGCTCGATCATGGCGGCGTCTTTGCAGCCGGAAGCAGATGTCATCTTCGATTCCTTTGGGACGCGTTATCTTCAAAGACAAGTTTGCCTACCCCGAGACTCGAGGTAGGCAAACCGGAAAACTTCATCAGATATTATTCAGATCCAGCGCTTATTTGAGACTGTTCCCCGGTTTTTTGGGGGCTTCATCCTTCGCGCGGGGCGTTGCTTTGGGATTCGACCGGAACTGATCCACCAATTCCGCGTTGATCTTCGCGTAGACCGGATCCATATCTTCGGATTCAACGATCGAACCCACCGGACATTCGGCCGCGCAAGCGCCGCAGGAAATGCAAAGCGCCGGATCGATCACCATAAAATCTTTCCCCTGATAGGTCCCCGGGAAGATCGCCTCAACAGGACAAACGCTCGCGCAAAGCCCGTACCGTTCGCCGTGGCATTTTTCAGTAATGACATAAGCCATCTTTTAATTCTCCTTAATAGGTGTTGGTTTTGAGAAGGCCGTATTTTAACCGCTGCCTCCCCCATCGTCAATGCTTCAAAAAGAGGGCTCTTTATTTTCACCGAGGGTCATCAGCCGTTCGATGCGTTTCTCGACCGGAGGATGGGTGTGGAAAAGAGAGGACCAACCCTTCCCGGAAAGCGGGTTCATGATAAAAAGATGCGCGGTCGCGGGATTGGCATCCCGCAGAGGAAACCTCTGGATTGTAATTTCGATCTTCTTAAGCGCGCTCGCCAGATAAAGCGGCTCCCCGCAAAACCCGGCTCCCTGCTTATCGGCTTTGTATTCGCGGGATCGCCAGATCGAAAGCTGGATCAATGCCGCCACAAAAGGCATGACGGCCGCGAAGAGAATCAGCGGTAGAGGATTATCACGGTCCCGGTCATCCCGCTCCCCACCCCAGGAAAAAGACCAGCGGAACATCGAGGCGATCATGCTGAGCACTCCGGCTAGAGCCGCCACGATCGAGGAAATCAGAATATCGCGCTCCAGGATATGGGACAGCTCATGCCCGAATACTCCGGAAAGCTCTTCTTTATTGAGAAGCCCGACGATCCCGTGCGTCAAAGCGATCGCCGCATGTTGGGGGCCACGGCCTGTCGAAAAAGCGTTGGCCGAAGCCGATGGCAGCATATAAAGCCGCGGCGCGGGGATGCCTTCCTTCGTTGAAAGCCCTCGTATAATCTCGAAAACTTCAGGGGCCTCGCTTTCAGCCAACGGCTGTGCGTGGGTCATCGAAAGCACGATCCTGTCGCTGAACCAGAAGAGAAAGAAATTCATCACGCAGGAAAAAATAAAAGCGAACAAGATCCCCTTCTGTCCGCCAAGCACATGACCACAGAAGGCCGCCAAAATCGTCAGCGCCGTCATCAACAATACCATCTTCAAAAGAGCTGCCATACCGATTCGCTACCGCTAAGGATGAAACCCTATCGACCGCTTGGGTTTCTCTTCGATGGCAATGATCCGTTCAACAAAACCGAACAATGCGCGAATATCTTTTCCGTGCCTCTCGATATGCCGTTCCACCTTTTCCATGCGCAATGCCAGATCCTTATTTTCAAAGAGCACCTGCCGGATCCTGGAAAAAACTCTCATGATCGCAATGTTCACTTGAATGGCCTTGGTACTATTCAGAACACTTGAGAGCATCAAGATCCCATGCTCCGTAAATGCATACGGAAGGTATTTGCTGTATTTTCCACGCCCCGGACTGTCTAAGGTGCCAAATTGGCACCTTAGAGCCGCGACTTCTTTTTGGTTCAAGCGATACAAGAAATCCCCAGGGAATCTCTCAAGGTTGCGGTTGACCTGCCTTTTGAGATACTTCGTCTCTACCCCATACAAGGCCGCCAGATCGGCATCCATCATGACCTTTTGGCCCCGCATGAGAAAGATGGATGAGGCTATCGGCGGGAGCGTCCGCATTGATTTACCCATGAAATCCTCTAAGCATTTCTCTTGGGCGCTGCTGCAGGAACATTCTTTCCCGGGCCAATTCGTTCCGGAGCTCTTTTGCGGTGGGGAGATAAAGTTTATATTTTGACGCAAAAAGTTTTTTGCTGTTTTTCAGTATTGAATACCGAACCACCGTTTCGTCCTTTTCAGAACAAAGAATGATCCCGATCGTCGGGTTATCCTCCGGTTCCCGGAACCGGTCCTCATAAAGCCGGACATACATGTCCATTTGTCCGATGTCCTGGTGGGTGAGCTCTCCCACCTTCAGATCGACCAGGACAAAACATTTAAGCACATAATTGTAGAACACCAGATCAATGAAGAAATCCTTTGTTTCCGTGGTCACCCGCTGCTGTCTGGCCACAAATGAAAAACCGCGCCCAAGTTCGAGGAGAAATCTCTGGATCTGCCCGATCAGAGCTTTTTCTACATCTTTCTCTAAAAGCTCCGTCCCGCCCCTCAGGCCCAGGAATTCCAGAACATACGGATCTTTTATAAGATCTTGAGGCTCGATATCCCGGTTGGAAACCTGCCTTTGAGACTTCTTCGCGAGCTTAACCCGGCTCTTGCTGGAAAGCAGCCGTTCGTAATAATGGCTATGAATCTGCCGCGCGAGAACACGAACGCTCCACTTTCCGGCTACGACTTCATTTCCGTAGAACCTCCGGGGCTTTTCGTCTTCAACGCGAATGAGTAACTTGTAATGCGACCAGCTCAATTCGCTCCACAGTGTGGAGCGAATCTTGAAGAGCCCGTAAAATTGCCGCATATTCCGCAAACTTTGCTCCGAAAATCCTTCTCCAAAATCACGGGTCAGACGATCGGAAAGGGATTTGAGCATATAAGCGCCGTAATCTGCGCGGCTCCGTCCTTTTTGTTCTTCTTCTGCGATCTCCCTGCCGATCGACCAATACGCGAGAACCATCTCGGAGTTGACGGCCCAAACGGCTCTGGACCTCGCTGATGCAAGGATCTTCCGGATGCGACCATAAACTCCCGGACATGCGTTCGCACTTTTTCCCAAACTCGCTCGAAGCAACCCGTCATGATTTTTTTTCATGAAAGAAGGATAACACGATATTTGCTTAATAGCAATATTATATTGCTTATTAATCATTGATAGAAACAAGCGTATCTAACCGCTGAAGCATGGCATTGAAGCTTATCGCAAGACCATCAAAATCAGTCGCACTATCGCGGATCTAGCGGGCTGCGAACAAATCCAGTCGGAACATATCGCGGTCCCAATACCTATCAATTTCAACTTGTTGAAATTGGGGCCGTCCAAGTCCCCCTTAATGAAAAGAAATTAAAGACTTGGGCGGAGGCGATTCAGTATCGGAGTTTGGACCGTCAATGGTGGAGTTGAGGTGGCTTTATTTGAACTGTTCTTTGACTTTGGCTCGGGTGAGATAATATGTACTCGCAAATAAAAAAATTAACGCTGCCACCAACGATCCAACGGCTGCCATTTTGTAAGCTTGAGAAATAGGTAACATGAAAACATAAACAATCCCTATCAAAAAGATGACGAAAAATATCTTATTGAATATTAGGGTTTGCAATCTTGCTTTGTTTGACAGTTTGAATAATCCTACTGAAATCGCAATCATCAGATATAGCGGTATTGCCGGAAAAGCAATGTTAATTAAAACCAACGGAAGAAGAGATGCGGGATTTCCATATTCACTATGCACTTGATTTTGAAATAACGCCTGAAAAAATCCAGCTAATATCAATAAAATTGGCAGCAAAAAGGGAATGCCACAGCACAAGTATAAAACAGCAAACGCTGTCACGCCCTTGGTCCTTTTCATTTCCACAAACCCCTCCTCCGCTTTCACATCTATTGCCGTGTTATGACAATCCCGGTAGCGTCTTCATTATCGACTCAAATCGACTCCGCTAAAGGGCGGCCAGCTCTTCCCAGCGGATCATCACGATCGGAACAAACTCGGGATATTCATGGGCTATATAAAGCAAATCCTTGTTCGGTCCCAACACCAATCAATCGAAACACAGTTGAGATTGGGGCTGCCCTTGTCACCATTAACTAAAAAAAATTAAAGACAAGGACGGATTCTTAAGATCGCCCGAACGATCTCGGACCTTGCCGGCTGCGAGCAGATCCAGTCCGAACATATTGCGGTCCCAATACTTATCAATTTCAGCTTCACTGAAATTGGGGCTGCCCTCGTCACCACTAGTGAAACGAAATTAAAGACGAGGGCGAAGGCGATTCAGTATTGGAGTCTGGATAGGCAGCGTCGGGGATAGAATAATGGCTCTAAACACAGGGACGGTTCTCAATAACCCGTGCGGTAGCAATCAATTAAAGAAGTTTCGGCCCTGGGGTTTTATGATTTATCCTTTTTTTGCCGAGGCAGTTCCCCTTTAAAGTTAATTCCACAATGAAAACAGGTATCTCGGAAAAAAACCAATCCTCCTAGCCGCCAGCGAAAAGGATAAAAATACTCGGAACAGTGTGGGCACTCCACAAAGCAAGGCGCCCATGCCGCTATTATTAGCAAAAGACACAGTAGAAAAGAACCAGCGGTTAGCTTTAACTGAAAAAAGCTACCTCCTATTACTATAATTGAGAGAATCGCAGCCCCACAGATGAGCGGGACAAACCGCAACCACGATAACCGTTTAAGCGCTTTCAAGACATCAGGACTGTGTGTTTTTATCGGTTCTGTATTCATCCCCACAACCCCCTTTTCTTTTTTCTGGTTTCCTTCTGCGGTTTAAGAAATTAAACCTTTTTTTTCCAATCTTTTAGTATAAACACAAACAGCCAACAGCATCCCCCATGAGATCAACATGCCAATAGGCCTTCCGATTGTCGTGCCTGCGCCAAAAGTTTGGAATGAACCTTTGCCAACAATGTTCCATAAAACTGTCCATGTCCCCACAACGAGGCTGGCCATAAAAAAATAATATGCCCGTTTGCGAAGATAAAAAAACAATACAGCGCCTATCAAAGCGGTTAGCCAGCTAATGGTCGACAAGCTCCAATCTGTAAATGTCAAACTCTCAAAGAATGCTTTTTGTACCGGTGGAAGCGGAATCTCGCCTAAAAAGGCCAGCTGGAAAAAAGTCAACGAAGAAATGGCTGAAAAAAAATAGTATATCGAAATAATCCAAACCCATCCCGGGCGTCTTGTGTTTTCTGCGCCCTTGTTTCTTTTGAACTGTTCTTTAACTTTGGAGTTATTGAAATAGAACATGACGAAAATAAATCCTGCGATTAAAGGCAACTCTGCCAATAAAGCGTTATGACGCATCAATGCTTTTATGAATATAAAATTCAGGAGTAACATGCCCGAGATCGAAACAAAAGCTAAAGTCCTGGCCCACTCTTTAAGAAACAATAGACCGACCCCAGAAATGAGCAACAACGCATACAACGCGATCCTGTACCATCTATGAATAATCAAGGCTTCGGGGGCAAGAAACAAAACGCTTAATAAAATAAAGATGCCGCCAAGAACTCTTATCACCATTGCATGTTTGTTCATTTTTATACCCCCCTGCTCGTCACATTCCCTAATTACCCCATCCCCATGTCTTCCGCTTTGGAAAACCGCCTCGGATTTCAACAGCCCTCTTTCGCAGCATTTTTTAGCTGCTTCCTCTGGTTTCCCATTCCTCAAAACAAACTCAAGAGACCTTGTAAACCTCATCGCCTTTCACAACCCTTTGCCTGGCATTCTCATCAATGATGCCGGAAGCAGAGAATTTTTGATAAATCTTCTCGACCTTGACCGTGGCAATATCTTCACCGCCTCGAACAACTTTGAGCCTGTCCCCGACCTGAACTCCATCCTGAAGCCCAGCATTAACCACCAAGAAATTAAATTCACGGTCTACACTTACCACTTTGTAAGCCAAGGCGCTCATCGCCCCCGAACCTGATAAATTCTCTTCCTGCAAAGAAGTCTGGACCGCTTTTGTGATGGAGTGCTGAGCATTCAATCGATAGCCTATCCATCCCACGGCCAGTGAAAGAACCAAAACCACAAGAACTCGCCGCCAACCAGGCTTACCATTCCCCGGCTTATTCTTTATCTCATGAGTGGGTGAAAAAATTGCGCGGGTTGGCTGAGAAACAGGATCCTCGCTTTTCTCTCTTGTTTCAGGATCATGGCTGACTACAAATTCTCCGCAGAATCGACACTTAACAGCTTCTTCCTGGATCTCTTCCGCGCAAAAAGGACATTTCTTCATTCTCGCACCCCCTTCCCGTTCATTTGACCTTATTTCCCGAATTCACAAATAACTCCTGGCGCCTCGCATCCGAGAGTGCCCCTCAAAATTTGATCCCCAGCTTGTGGAGATCTTTGATGAGCCGTTCGCGGGTCTTGAAGCGGATGGCATGCATGCCGGCTTTGCGGGCGCCGGTGATAAATTTTTTCATATCGTCGATAAAGACGGTTTCTTCGGGCCGAAGACCGATCTTCTTCAAAACACGGCGGTAGATCCTGAGGTCTGGCTTGCGCGCCCCCACTTCGTGGGACGGGAACCGTTTTTTGAAATGACGCAAAATCCCGAAATGCTTTTTGATATAGGAAAAATGAAGGTCGTTGGTGTTCGAAATAAGATAGAGAGGATAACGCTTCTTGATCCGTTTGAGGAGTCGATCCATTCCGGGATTCTCCCAAAAGATATCATTCCAGTAATGCTTGAAGGTCTCATAGGGGATGGGGTTTTTGAAAACACTGGAAGCCGCCCGGTAAAATTCCAGAGTGGAGATCTCGCCGCGGGTATAGGCCTGTTCGAATCTGGAAAGAAAGAAATGCGCCCAGATCCGTATTTGGGAGATCCCGCCGGCTTCGGAGAAACGGCGCGCGGCGCGCTTGACATCATAATTGATAAGCACATTGCCGAGATCGAAGATGACGGCTTTGATATCATGGATTTTTTTCATAAGACGAGCATTCTAGCACATCCAAAATTCTCATCCAACCCACTTGCAAAACTGGCTCGTGATGAGCCCCAAGTAGGTCCCCATCACATTCCCCAGAACCCCCAAAAGCAGGCCCACCGGCGCAAGCGCGGGTTCGTAGGCTGTTGCAACGATCGGCGCCGAGGCCGGGCCGCCGATATTCGCCTGGCTCGCGGTCGCGACAAGGCAAAGCGGAATGCGAGCCATGCGGGACACCGTCAGAAGAAAAACTGCGTGGATAAGCACTAACGCGAATCCCGCGACGATCAGGATTGGCGCGGACAAGATCCCTGAAAGACTCGCGCGCGCGCCGATCGAGGTTAATACCAGAAAAAGGAAAAGATATCCCATTCTCGATGCCCCATGACCCGCAAGCTTTCTGAGAGCCGTGAAGGAAAGGAGCAAGCCCAGCACGGAGGCAAAAATGATCGTCCAAACGAATGATCCCCCTCCGGCGAAGTCTGCCAACCGGTTCGAGATCCAGGCGCCGCCGAACCCTACGGCAAAAATGAGCGGGAGATACTGAAAGCTGAATTTCCGGGGATCCTCGCCGGCCCCGGGGGTCTGCCGGACCAGATCTTCGATGACACGAAGATCGGAATGATTCCACTTGTCATAAGTTTTCTGAAAACCCTCCAGAAGGATCAAAAAACCCATCCAGGAATAAGCCACAACGGTATCCACCACGATCATGGGGAAAAAGACCGCATCCGGCGTATGGATCGCTTCCTTGACCGCGACCATATTGGCACTCCCCCCGATCCAGGAAGCTGAAAGCGCGCCGAATCCCGACCATGCATCCGCAGAAAGCCACGGTTTAAAGAGAATCACAACAAGCGGCGCGCCAACCATGATCCCCGCCGTTCCGGCGAACATGATGAGAAGCGCGGGCCTGCCCAGCTTGAGGATCGCTTTGATATCGGTCGTGATCAAAAGCAGGATCAGTCCCGCGGGAAGGACCGAAGTAGTGATCTTCGAATAGACCGCAGCCTGCTGAGGGATGATCCCGAGCCCGGAAACGGCCATGGGGATAAAATAGATCCAGAAAAGCGGCGGCGGGAACTTAAAAAAAATCCGGGTTTTGGAATTTTCAGAAAAGAAAACGATCCCCGCAACGATAAGGGTTAGAACACACAAAATACCGACAGGATGCTGGATCATACCTTCCTTTCTAAAAAAAGGTGACAGTCACTTTTTTGGGGTACGATACCGATCCCCGCCTTAACTCCTCGAAGATCATAAATACCGGATCGCGTCACGAAGTTGCCGCGCGTTATGTTCGCTGCCATAAAAAAAGGCGCGTCCAGATCGATAAAATCAAACCCTCCGAGCCCCGCAGCGAGATGCGCGGCCGCTGTCACGGCCAAAGGAGTTTCTATCATCGTCCCGATCATCAGCCGGATCCTGTTCCGCTTCGCAAGACAAGCGATCTCATAGGCCTCAAGAACGCCGGTCTTCATGAATTTGATATTGATCGCGCCAGCCGCTTTGGCCTTGATGAGCCGTTTGGCGTCCTGAAGCGATGAAACGCTTTCATCCGCGCAAACAAGCACCTTGCTTTCGCGCGTCACTTTCGCAAGCCCTTCCCAATCCTCCTTCGGCACCGGCTGTTCGATGAGCGCGGGGCGGATATTAAGCCGGGTCAGCTCCTTCAGGAATTTGAGCGTCTGAACGGCCGTGAATCCCTGATTGGCATCCAGAAAAAGAGGACGACTCTTCGCGATCTTCGAGATCGCGACAACTCTTTGAAGATCCAGACCGAAATCCCGTCCGATCTTCACTTTAAAAGACCGGATCCCGCGCTTCAAGATATCCCGCGCCGCCAGTTCCGCGGCGGCGACGGCTCCTAGCACCACGGTCATATCGCTTTGAAGTTTCCGGGGACGGACGCCGAAAGCCCGCCAAAGCGGCATCTTTTTTTGCCGCGTCAAGGCATCGAGAAGCGCCATCTCCACCGCCGCGAGCGCGCACCGGTTCCTCGGGCATTGATCTTTAAAATGTTCCGCGAGCGCCGGAAATTCCGAGAAACTTCGCCCCACGACCTGGCGAGCCGCCTCTTTCAGATTTTTAAGCGTTTCCTCAAGGGTCTCTCCTGTGATGTGCGTTGCGATCGCGGCTTCTCCGAACCCGCAGATCCCGTTTGAAAGAGTCACAGAGAACAGGACATTCTCGAGAAGGTCATGTTGGCCTTTGGCTGTGCTGAAAGGAACCCGCAGCTTCGCGTGCCAGATCTTCGCCTCTGCTTTTTGAATGATCACGGATCTCAAGGTCTTTCCTCAGGGGGTTTTAACTAGTCTTCGTTTTTTCTTCGGGTTATACTACCGCAAATCTAACTCCAATTCGACAGGAAGAACAGGATGAGCGCGATCTCTTTAAAATCCATCAAAGTTCAGCTCAATCTATTCCTGGCCGCCTTTGCGGTCTTCCTTTACCTGAAAGACCCCCGTCCTGATTTTTTTTCCTGGATTATCTGGACTGTCCTTTTTTCGACATTGTTCGAGGGATCGATCCGTTTTTTCGAGACCAAGAAATTCCAGATCACCGCGAGCGCCCTGACCTCCGGCCTGATCCTCGGATTGGTCCTTTCCCCGGGATCTTCCTGGTGGCTGTTCCCGGCCGCAGCCGGGCTCACGATAGGGCTTAAATATGCGCTGCGATCCCATGGCAAGAATCTGATGAACCCCGCCGCCCTCGGGATCTTCCTGACGACGCTGTTCCTTAAGGGATACACGGCATGGCAAGGAGCTTATGCCTGGTACATTCTCATCCCCGCCGGTCTTTATATTGTTTTCAAGATCCGAAAAATGGAGATCATCCTCGGATATTTCGCCGTGTCATTGCTCCTTTTTATCCCCCAGGCTCTCGCACAGGGCACTTCGCTCCTGAATGTCCCCGGCTATTTTAATTATTTCTTCATCTTTATCATGTTGATCGAACCCAAGACCACCCCTGCCGCAAAGATCCCCAAGATCGTGTTCGGGGCGGGCGTCGCACTTCTGGTTTTTGGGCTGACCGAATGGGGCTTCAGGTATGAGCCTGAGCTCTTTGCCCTGCTGGTTCTTAACGCTTCGGTTCCCCTTCTCAACAAAATCCCGAATTTCAAATTCTCCAACCCGGAAAAAATCGCTTGAAAGGAACTTGCTTCGTTAGAGATTGCCAGATACAGTTTTTTTGATTATGTTATCTCGAACGGACAAAGTTGAATTTTAAAAAATCGCCACAAACTCACGAAAGCGTCAAAAGGTGCTTTCTATCTCTAACGGGGTAACCCATGAAAAAAATGATCCTGATCCTCTGCGGCCTTTTGATTGCAAACGCTACCGCCTTCGCGCACCCACCCTCCGATATCAAGATCCAGTTCGATGAAAAAACAAAGACCCTGACCGCGATCATCACGCATCGCGTCAGCAATCCCGGGACCCATTACATTAATAAAATCGACATTGGATTGAACGGAAAAGAGATCAAAATGTTGCCTCTCAAGCAACAAGAGAATAGCGTTGCCCAAACTATGCAGATCGAGATCCCCGAAGCGAAAAAGGGCGACACCTTGAGCGTCGAAGGTTATTGCAATTTGAGCGGAAAACTGGAAAAAGAGATCAGAGTCGGTTAGCCATGAAGATATCCCCTTTAAAAGGCAAACCCAATTCTCCATCAAAAAATTTAAAGGTTAATTGGACTAGCCCTGGCAACCTTCTACTAGAAGAAAATAGATGCCAGGGCAAGGCAGTCATCGGGCAGTCGGGCGGATGTACGGCGGTCATTAACCAAAGCCTTGCGGGAGCGGTGGCCGCAGCCCGCGCCTCAAAGCAGATCACCGGGATCCTTGGCGCCCGGCATGGCATCGAAGGCATTCTGAGCGGTTCTTTTGTAAATCTATCAAAAAAGCCCGCGAAACTCATCCGCGCGATCGCAAACTCTCCCTCCGCGGCGCTCGGTTCTTCGCGCTACAAACTCAAGCCTGGAGACGGCCCCAAAGTTATCGCGAGTTTGAAAAAAAATTCGGTCCGTTTCGTATTCCTGATCGGCGGGAATGACACCGCGAACACAAGCCTTCAGATCGCGAAAGCCGCAAAGGAAGCGGATTATGAACTTCGCGTCATTCATATCCCCAAAACGATCGATAACGATCTCATGGAAACCGACCACTGCCCCGGCTATGGCTCTGTCGCGCGATTTGCAGCTGTCACCACACAGGAAGCCGCACTCGATACAAAGTCCATGAAACGAGTGGATCCGGTAAAGATCATCGAGCTCATGGGAAGAAATTCTGGCTGGATCGTCGCCGCTTCGGCACTTCTTAAAAAAGGTCCTCAAGACGCACCGCACATTCTCCTCATCCCGGAAGTCCCGTTTGATGAGACCGCTTTCGTAAAAAAAGCCGAGTCCGTTCTGCGAGAGACGGGCTACTGCATTATCGTGATCTCGGAAACGATCCGCGATCATGGAGGGAACCGCATCGGCCGCAAGACCGAAGGCGTGACGGCGGATCCCTTTGGACACAACTATGTGGAGGGCACCGCCGCCCGGCTTGCCGCGATCCTTGAAAAAAATCTTGGAGTCCGCGCCCGTTTCGACAAGCCCGGCACGATCCAACGCATGTCGATGCCTTATATCTCAACCACCGATCAAAAAGAAGCCTATCAGGCAGGCGTTCACGCGGTGAAATGGGCCCTTCAGGGAATGACCAAGATCATGGTGGGATTTAAAAGAAAGCCGGGGAAAAAATACACGATCGACTATCAGCCTGTGCCGCTTGAGAGGATCCCGAACAACGAACGCTATCTGCCTGCGGAATTTTTTGACAGGAAAAAAGGAATGATCACACCGGCTTTCGTGAAATACGCCTTACCGCTCCTCGGGAAAAGCTTGCCGCTTTTTTCTTCGCTTTAAAAATAATTTTTTATTCGGCGCCGCTCGACTGCCTGGATTCACGGAGAAAACCGATATTGGTCTTCCACCCGGGAATGGGCTTGCACCAAAGCTCGAGAAATACTTTTTTCCCGAGGAATCTTTCAATATCGAGGCGCGCGGCAGTCCCGATCTGTTTGATCTTTTCGCCACCCTTGCCGATCACGATCGCTTTTTGGGAGTCCCGTTCGACCACGATCGTGGCATGGATCCGGGTGATCTTGGGCTCCTCTTTGAATTCGTCGATGCGCACCGCCCCGTCATACGGAAGCTCTTCCCCCAGAAAATGATAGAGTTTTTCACGGATCATTTCCTGCACATGAAAGCGGACATTTTGATCTGAGAGTTGATCCTCGGGATAAATGAATTCCCCTTCAGGAAGGTATGCGAGCGTCTGCTGGACCAGGGTCTTGAGATTCTCTCCGGTCTTGGCGCTGATGGGGATGAATTCTTTGAAATTAAAAACCTTTTGATAGGCATCGAGAGCCACCAGAAGATCATCTTTGGGAAAATGGTCGATCTGATTCACCAAAAGAAAGACCGGGAGGGAAACATCCTTCATCCATTTCAGGATCGATCGTTCCGGCTCACCCAAGGATTTCGGGTAAACCATCCAGTAAAGAAGATCCGCATTTGAAAGCGACTCATGGACATCGCGGACCATCCCTTCGCCTAAAGCGTCTTTCGGTTGATGGACCCCGGGAGTGTCCAGAAACACGATCTGCCCCCGGTAAGGGCTTTGAAACACGCTGCCATCCGGAACAGTCAGTATCCCGCGAACAACATCACGCGTAGTTTGAGGCTTCGCCGAGGTGCCGGCTAATTTTTCACCTACCAGATAATTCAGGAGCGTGGATTTTCCGACATTCGGCCTTCCGATGATCGCAACGCGGCCAACTTTTGTTTCAGACATTTTCATTCTCCCCATTAACATCATTATCCGTTCCGTCTTTGGCCCCAAAAGGATCCGTCAGGACAGAACCGATCTTGCCCAACCCCGTGAATAACTGGCTCGGCGTGTCCGTCGCAAGCTTCACGGTCCCCTTGATCCCGGCCTTGGTTTTATTGACAAGACTTTTTTGGAACGCTTTGGTGAATGCGCTCAAGATCCTGAACTTGGGATCGTCAATATCCCCATCGACCCGGATATCCAGCGCCAGGGTCTTTTGATCTTCCAGGAGAAGCCGGATCGCGCCGAACGGATACTTGAAAAGTTTCTGGGCCGCTGTCGGGGCGGCAAGTTTGATAGCCTTGAGCGTCAGAAGATGCTCCGACCTCAGATCACCCTCGATACACAAAAGATGCGACTTGAGGTCATAGGTCCCGCCCTGCACTTCTCCGAGGATCCCCGAAAGCAGGAAGGCATATTCCTCCGCCGAACCGTTCGAGATCAGGACATTGACATCGAAATTATCGCCATCCGCGAACTGGCATTTTCCTTCGCCCTGGAAAAGGGCCGGCGGATTGGCCCCGAAAGTCCCTTCGAGCTTGATGTATTCGGTAAAGGTCGGGCTGACATAATCGGAAAGAAAATCGAAGCCGGTCCAGTATCCTTTCAAATGCTGGAAGATCCACCGTTGTTCTTCGGGCTCGCGGCGGTCATCAAAAATAAGCGTCCCGTTGTCCAATTCCAAGCGGTCGATCCGCACCCGCCAGGAATCCTCTCCGATATTGTCCGGATGCGGCATGGCACGCGGTGGAAGCGGAGGACCGTCTTCATCCAGCCCCATATTGTGATACCAATGCCAGACATTGGTCCGCGATCCCTGAGGGGTCATATAACTTTCGATCGCAAAGATCACTTCCTTGAAATGAGCTTTGCGGATCCGGATGAATTTATTCTTGAGCACCCGGAGGTCCAGCTCACAAACAATGTCCCTGCAGGTGAAGTGGTCCCGCCGTCTGAACCCCGAGGGATTTAAGATCACGAGCTCTTTAACGCTCACACGACCCAAGAACGGAGAAACACGCATGCCGCTGATATGGACTGGCATATCAAAAACCCGAGTCATGATTTTTTCAAGATAAGGCTCCGCCGCCATGCCAAGCAGCCGGTCGTGCACCAGGCCCAACGCTGCAAGCACGATCATAACCCACAGAAAAAAACGGATCAATTTTTTCATCGAGGATTCAACCCTTTTTGAAATATCTCTTCGTTAGCATAAAGGCTTTCCCATCGGCTGACGGTTTCCCGGTCGAGGGAGGGCTTCAAAGAAGCCGCCACATTTTCAAGCACTTGGGCTTTCGTTTTCGCGCCGGGGATCACCGTAGAGACCGCCTCAAACGCGAGTATAAATTCTAACGCCGCTTGAGACAATGAGGAAGTCTCGCCGCCCAGTTCCTTCTGGATTCGCTGGATCTTTTGCCAGTCCGCTTCCCGTTTTTCACGAACCCATCTCCGGCGATGATCATCCTTGGGGAATTCATGTTCCGGACCGTACTTCCCCGACAAAAGACCCGAAGCCAGCGGCTCCCGGGCTACGATCCCGACACCCTTCTCCAGAGCTTCCGGAAAAACCTTCTTCGCCATCCGCTGATCCAGAAGGTTGAAGATGACCTGGAGCGATTCGACGCGAGAGTCTTCTAACGCCGTAAGCGCTTCCGCTTCCGTATGAACCGAGATCCCGATACAACGGATCTTTCCTTCCTTTTTAAGTTTCTCCAGAACCCCCACGATCTCTTTTTCACGGATCAGCTCCAAAGGAGGGTTGTGAAGCTGGTAAAGATCGATCGCTTCCACCCCGAGACGGCGAAGGCTCTGTTCGCAAGCGAACCGGATATAGGCGGGATCAAAATTCTTTTTGTGACCCGTGTGATTCAGATGGGAGGAACATCCTTTTTGGGAGGAAGCGGGCTTTGCATTCGCGGGATAGAAGTCCCATCCAGCTTTTGTGGCAACGATTTTTTTATCGCGCGGCTTGCTCTTTAAAAACTTTCCGATCAAAACCTCACTATGCCCTTCCCCGTAGATATCTGCCGTATCAAAAAAATTCACCCCCGAATCCCAGGCCGTTTCTAAAGCTTCCAGGGAATCTTCATCCCGGACCTTGCCGTAGCTCCCGCCGCCGATCGCCCAGCAGCCAAAACCGATCTCGGAAATTCCCAAACCCGTTCTTCCAAGAAGGCGCTCTTTCATAGACGGGAGGAAGCCCTGAGAACCGGCTGTTTAAAAAAGGAGAGAGAGACGATAGGATTTTTATTTCGGGAAAAGTTCGTCAATGGCCTTCTGGATCTTGTCTTGGGACTGAAAGCCGACCATTTGTTTCGCCACTTCGCCCTTATTGAAAAAAATGACCGTGGGGATGCCCTGAATACCGTATTTCTGGGGCGTATCCGGGTTTTCATCTACATTCATTTTTCCGACCACAAGGCGGCCGGTGTTGGCCGCGGCGATCTTTTCGATCACAGGACCGAGCATCCGGCAGGGACCGCACCACTCGGCCCAAAAATCGACCAAGGTGGGCTGTTGGGACTGGAGCACTTCGGATTGGAAATTTGCATCGGTCAGGACCTTTTCTTTGCTCATGGAATGGCTCCTCTAGGTGGAAAATAATGACGAAATTGAACTCAACGGAGCTGTACTATACACCCAACAGGAAACTCTGTCCACACAGCCCGAAAGCACCCCTTGAAAGGATCACTCTTCCTTGCGGGAAGAATCTTTGCCCTCTTCGTTTTCCACGCAAGTCCGGTTCCTTCCCCCCGTCTTCGCGCGATAGAGCGCTTCATCCGCCCGGTGCACCATAAGATCCGGGACCGTTTCGCCGGGATGCAGCGTCGCGGCGCCCGCGCTGATCGTTAGAGGGATCTTGACGCCTTCATACTCGACCACTTCTTCTTCGATCGCCTTGCGGATCCTCTCGGCATAATTAAAGGCAGCCTCGACCAGGGTGCGCTGTTTCAACATGACCATGAACTCTTCCCCGCCGTAACGACCTACCACATTTTTTTCTGTTTTTTCGCCCTCATCCCTGGACGCTTTTTGCATAACCTGCGCCACGCGCCTGAGCGCCACATCGCCCGCCATGTGCCCATACCGGTCGTTAATGTTCTTGAAATGATCCAAATCGAAAATAAGCAGCGAAAGCGGCGCTCCTGTTCTGCCGGCCTCCAGAGCGGCCTGGTTGAGAAGAGTACGGAAATGACGGATCACATAGAGTCCGGTAAGACCATCCCGTGTCGCCAAATTAAAGAGCCGTTCTTGTTCCTTTTTCCCGATCGTGAGCGAAAACACCGCGGTGAAGACAAAGAGCGAGAAGATCAAAAGAAGCGGGTTCATGACATAGACCCAAACCCCTAATTTCAAAAAGATCCCGTAAGCCGCCGCGACCCATGCCAATCCCATGACCAATCCGACAATAAAAGAAAGCGTTCCTCTGGAGAAAAAGAAAAAGAGCGAGCCCAAAAGTCCGAGCAGCGCCAGCACAAACAGGTTCCAGCTTTTTGGAGCCGGGCGAATGTATTGACCGGTCAAAATCCCGTTCATGATATTGGTCTGGACCCCGACCGCCGGATAGGCCTCTTCCATCGGATTCGCCTTGATATCCGTCAAGCCCATGGCCGTAAGACCGATCACACAGATCTTTCCCTGGATCTTGTCCGGCGTGATGAGCGGCGTCCGCCCCTCCCGGATATCAGCAAAACTTTTTATCAGGTCCCGGAACGAATAGTGCTGAAAAGAATCCTTCCATTTCCCCACCCAGTTGATGAAGATCCTTCCCTGGGAATCCGTGGGGATTTCAAGCTTCCCCTTGGATAAAGGTTTGCCAAGATAGTCAAACGCGACTTTAGCGCCAAGATAGGCAAAAGATTCGCCGCCATATTCGGCCACGGGAACCACACGCCGGATCGTTCCATCGCGATCCGGGGAAATATTGATATGGCCTATTCCCTTCGCGGACTTTTCCAATTCGGGCATGGAATGAACCCAGGACTGTCCTCCTTTTCCTGTCGATTCAAGCATGACTGGCATGTAAACATTCCCTGCTCCCCGGATCGCTTGAGCGAAAGACTCATCGTCAAAAGTGGTGCTGGGTTCGCTGAAGATGGCATCAAAAACGATCGCCTTGGCGCCCCATTCTTTGAGGATATGCACCATCGCCGCGTGATTATGCCGCGGCCACGGCCACCGGCCAAACGCCTGAAGACTGTCCTCCGCCATATCGATATGCACGATCGCCGGATGCATCGCAATGGGAGGCCTTTGACGGAAAAAAAAGTCGACAAAAACATTCTCAAAGCGTTCCATAAGCGGGGTAGCCATCATCAACATAAAAAATACGATGATCAGAAGACAGCAGCCGAAGTGGATCAGATGCAACCGGAAGGTTGTGATGAAATAAAAGGAAAGTTCGCGCTGCTTGCGCCTGAAATAGCTTTCAGGCGCTTGAATAAGCCCGGCTGGAGGATTTTTTAGCGTTGGGACCATAAGTCGTTTACCGGATACTTCCTGTTCTGGGTTGCTTCCCTTGGAATTTGGAACTCACAACGCTAAACTCTAAACTTATTCCCTTTTCGCCGCAAGCCCTGTTTTCCAGCCGAGGGGCAAAGCGTTTGGATCTCGCAATGCACGCAGTCGGGCCGGCGAGCCACGCAGCGCACGCGGCCGTGATGAATCACAAGGTGCGAGAAAAGCGTCCAGTCTTGCCGGGGCACCAATTCCTGAAGATCGAATTCGATCCTTACAGGATCCGCATGCTGTGTCAAACCCAGCAAGCGATTAAGACGGATCATATGCGTATCGATCGAGAGTCCGGGGACCCCGAAAGCGTTCCCCAAGATCACATTGGCCGTCTTTCGCCCCACCCCGGGAATCGTTACAAGATCCTCCATCCTCGGAGGTACTTTTCCTCCAAATCTTTCAAGCACCGTTTTTGCAGCGCCCATAATATTCCGGGTTTTATTCCTGTAAAAACCAGTGCTATGGATCGCCCGCTCAACCTCCCGGGGATCCGCGGATGCGAACGCTTCCGGGCCCGGGTATTTTTTAAAGAGAGCCGGCGTCACTTGGTTCACCAGCCTGTCGGTGCACTGGGCCGAAAGGACTGTCGCGACCAAAAGCTCCCAGGGCGTTGAAAAGTGAATGGCACACTGGATATCCGGATAGATCTTATTGAGACGCCGGAGAACGGCGCGGGCGCGCTTCTTGAGCGCTGCTGTTTTCTTATTCATGTTTTATTATAACAGTTTCCCCGAGAACATTGTAAGGCCCGCCTGTTTTCGATATACTCCCCGTGACCCTATTTTTTATGATGGCCGATGAAGATTGCCGCGCCAGATAAGCTCATCTTAAAACCTGAAGTCGTGAGAGCAGAGACTTGAAACTCAAAATCCAACATAACAAGACATGGTTCCGATTTTTTTTTTGAAGTCTGTGGTCCCATGCCCCGGGTCTCTGGCCTGACACGATGAAAAGATCCAGGCTCTATCTCTCCGGAATCCGCCTCATGTCCCTGAGCGCCGTCGCCTTCTCGCTTATGGCGCTTTGCGTCAAATTCGTCACCGAGACCCTCCCCCCGTTTGAAATAGTTTTCTTCCGGAGTTTTTTTGGAATGCTTCTGGTCCTTCCTTTGATGCGGCGCAAAAAGACTTCCCTTTGGGGCCATGAACGGCTGAAACTCACTCTCCGCGGCGTCAGCGGCTGTCTGGCGCTGCTTCTTCATTTCTACACGATCTCAAAACTTGAACTCGGGATGGCCGTGATGCTCAACTATACCGCGCCGATCTTCGCGGTGATCTTTGCGGTCTTTTTCCTCAAGGAAAAGCCGGGCCTTCCTGTCTGGGGATTGATCTTTCTATCCTTCGCGGGGGTCGTCCTTCTCAACGCGAACACGAGTATGACCTGGCGGCCTGAAGTGTGGCTTGCCCTTCTCTCTTCGGTTTTTGCGGCGATCGCCTATGTATCGATCCGCACGATCAAGCACCGCGAATCGCCTCTTACGGTGATCTTCTACTTCACGATGATCTCGACCGTGGGTTCTCTTTTCTTTTTGCATGGCTGGAAATGGCCCCACTTGGGCGAATGGCTGCTAGTCGCGGGGGTGGTGATCTTTTCGTTCTACGGACAGCTCTGGATGACCACTTCGCTGAGACGCGCCCCATCCTATCTCGTCACTCCATTCCAGTATTTACACCCGGTGCTTTCATTTATTTATGGATGGCTGCTCTGGGGAAATCCGGTCACGGGAACGGTCGCGGCAGGGATCTTCCTGATCGTCGGAAGCGGCTCCGGGATCTCCTTTTTGAGTACCCGGGTCAAACCTGAGAAAAAACTCCCCACGCTTCCCAGCGAAACTTCTCTCTGAGGCTAAAGACACAAGGGGCCTCTCCTTTCAGAGAGGCCCCTTGAAAAATACTTTATACTGTCTTTGCGTCCTTGTCCGTAACCTTGAACGCAAAAAACATATATCCCAGGTTGATCAATAATCCCGCCCAGAGAGGCAGCACACGCGCAGCGGTCATCAAAAGGACCCAAGTCGGGACAAAAGCCGCTGAAGCGCCAAAACATGCCAGGTTAAAAATAGCGCCGTACCGAAGCTTGTTCTGGCGGAGCAAATTGAACAAAAGACCCGCAAGCGAGTAAAAAAGATTTGTGATCAGAAGGAACATGAACAAGATGGGCAACAACAAAAAGGGCACCACAAAGGCCATCGAATTCTTGATATTCTGAAAGAGCTTCTTCGCAACGCCTCCATCAATGCGGACCCTCGGCGGAAGCTGCTGCTTCGAGCGCATCCCGGCCGCTGTAATATCCCGTTCTTCGATCTGCCCGGGCGCCCGTTTCAAAAAAACTTTCTGCGCCGTTACGAGAAGATAGGTATTATCCATATCGTCCGGCATTACCGTCGTTTTGGTCATATCAAAAACAGCGATCGTTCCGAGCTGAGGATGCGTCAGTTTTGCGGTAGTTTGACCGTTCTCAAGACTTAGGCCCGCGGGGGTCCAGATCATCACAGGCATATTGTTTTGCGTCCAATCCGCAAACGCATTGACCTGAGGCATGGCCTTGAAGGAAATCACTATCATGATCAGCACGACCGAAAGCGCGGCGACATAAAGCGAGTAGAGGACACCCCGGCCGGCGGAACTCTGGGTGGCATCGCGATAAACGCGCGGGCTAAAGAGCACGGTGACAGGCGCGGTAAGAAATGCGAGTGTTTTATTCATAAAGGATCTCCATGATTTTGAGTTTGATCTTCCCTGCCGGAACTTGAATGACGGTTTCTTCGTTTAAAGCTTTCCCCAGAATGCCGCGACCGATCGGTGAGGTCACCGAGATCTTCCCTTCGTCAAAATTCGCCTCATCCTGAGACACGAGCGTGTAATCAAAAATATCTCCGCTATCGAGATTTTTCACTTTAACCTTGGCGCTCAGATAGGCCTTATCCTGGGCAATATCACCTTTGGTGAGAATTTGAGCGTTCGAAAGCCGGGCCTCCAATTGACCGATCCGGATCTCCAGCTGATGTTTGGTCTCCTTGGCGGTTTCCCAGTCAGCATTCTCGCTGAGGTCGCCGTGCGCCCGGGCCTTTTCAAGCTGGTCGGCCACTTCCCGGCGCTTCTTCGTCTTGAGGAAATTAAGCTCCTCGTAAAGTTTGTCGTAACCTTGCTGGGTTAAAATAACTTTTCCGTTCATTGTAATGAGACCCCCTGAATTTCATGAAATTGATAAGAACTGTCCACGCGGCAAGGCTCGTATCCCGCGTCCTTGATGCATCGGACAAGGTCGTCAGAACTTAACCCCTCCGGAGCCCGGCTTCCCGCTTCATGCATGACTTTTTCGTAAAGGTTCGTTCCGCCTGCGTCATCAATGCCAAATGAGAGAGCGGCCTGGACAAATTTCAGACCCGTTGCGGCTCCGTGAACCTTGATATGAGGGATATTATCCAGAAGAAGACGGGAAATGGAAAGAACTTTAAGGCCCAGGTATCCCGTCGTTTCCCCTGATCCGCTTTCGGTTCCCGCACCCAAAGTCGACTTCGGGAGTCGACCCGGGTTCCGGAACGGGAGAGGAACGAACGCCAGGAACCCTTTTGTTTCATCCTGAAGCTCCCGCAACTTCAAAAGGTGCGCGACACGATGTTCCGGGGTTTCAAAATGCCCATAAAGCATGGTCGCGTTGGTTTTGAGACCTGCTCCGTGCGCGGTCCGGTGGATCTGAATCCACTCCTCACCGGATATTTTTTGAGGACAAATTTTATTCCGGATCGAAGGTTCAAAGATCTCGGCCCCTCCGCCCGGCATTCCATTCAACCCGGCCTCCTTGAGTTGACGCAATACCTCAGCCCATGAACGGCCTGCCTTTTTTGCGAGGTCATCAATCTCCGTGGCGCTGAAAGCCTTGATAAAAAGTTTCGGCCCAAGAGCCCGGATCCGCCGGATCATTTCAAGATAGTGATCAAAGCCGAGGGCCGGATTATGCCCCCCCACGATATGAACTTCATTGATCTGAAAACGGTCCAGCGCTTCGCGGATCTTTTTTTCGATCTCCTCATGCGTCATCGCATAGGCGTCCGGAGCTGAAGCATCCCTGAAAAAAGAGCAAAAAGCGCAACGGGTTGAACAAATATTGGTAGGATTGAGATGAAGGTTGACCGCGTAAAACGCGCGACGGCCATGCAGCTTTTCGCGGACTTGCTGCGCCATCTTACCGATCGCAAGGATATCCGTGCTTTTAAAAAGCTCCAGCCCGTCTTCCCCCGAGAACCGCTGACCCGCTTTTAGTTTGAGTTGAATATTTTGAAGAGGATCGGTCATCAGAAAATCTTATTGAAGCGAGACGCGCTTTTCGATCTCTTTAAAAAGCTCGTCCACAAGGTGGGCCTCATCGACCACGCGTTCCTGCTTGCCAGCCACATAGATCATGCCCTTCTTCTGACCGCCGGTGATCGCAAAATCCGCCCCTTGCGCTTCTCCGGGTCCGTTCACCGCACATCCCATGACCGCAATCGTGAGAGGCCCTTTGAGTTTCATAGCGCGGGATTCAACTTCTTGAGCCAGCTTGGCAGTGTCGATCTCGGTACGGCCGCAGGTCGGGCACGAGATCACGCGCACACCCTGCCGGAGGTCCAAAGATTCGAGGATCATCTTGGCGACTTTCACTTCCTCGACTGGATCCGCCGTGAGCGACACGCGGATCGTATCTCCGATTCCCTCCTGAAGCAGTGTCCCGACCCCGATCGCGTTATAAACACTGCCACGGATGAGCGTCCCCGCCTCGGTCACACCCAGATGAAGCGGGTAATCGAACTTTTGACTCGCCAAGCGGTATGCTTCGATCATGGTCGGCACATCGGTCGCCTTAAGCGAGATCACCGTATCATGAAAATCAAGTTCCTCCAGGATCGCTACATGCCGCCGGGCGCTTTCGACCAAGGCTTCCGGAGTGGGCCCGTATTTTTCCATCAGATCCTTTTCAAGAGACCCGGAATTAACCCCGATCCGGATTGGAATGTGGTACCGTTTGGCTTTTTCCACGACTTCCGCCACACGGGCCTTGTCCCCGATATTCCCGGGGTTCAAACGCAATTTATCCACACCTTCGTCGATCGCCATCAAGGCAAACCGGTAATTGAAATGAATATCCGCCACAAGCGGGATCTTGATCCTGGATCTGATCTTCCCGAGCGCTTTGACATCTTCCTCACCGGGGCATGCCACGCGAACGATCTCGCAACCAGACTCCACCAAGCGGTCGATCTGTTCGAGCGTGGCCGGGACATTCCGCGTCGGGACTTTGGTCATGGATTGGATGCGGATCGGTTGGCCTGCCCCAAGAACGAGGGCTCCGACCTTAACAGCTCTTGTTTTTTTTCTCGGGATCGAACTGTTTTTTTTCATTTTTGTTTTAAGGCCTTTTTTTTCTTTCCAAACTCGGTCAAACATTGCGAGAGGTTCATGGCGCAAAATCCTTCTCCGCACATGGAGCAGTATTCCCCGCGGCGGGACTCCCCTTCCGGCAAACCCTCGTCATGCATTTTTTTCGCGTTTTCCGGGTCCAGACACAGAGCGTATTGTTTTTCCCAGTCGAAATCAAACCGGGCTTTCGCGAGAGCATCATCCCGTTCACGGGCCCCCGGCCGGTGCCGCGCGACATCCGCCGCATGGGCCGCGATCTTGTAAGCGATCACACCCTGTTTCACATCCTCCAGATTCGGCAGCCGCAAATGTTCGCACGGGGTCACATAGCAGAGCATGGCCGCGCCCGCCTGGGCCGCGATCGCCGCTCCAATGGCGGAAGTAATGTGATCATAACCCGGCGCGATATCGGTCACAAGCGGTCCCAACACATAAAAAGGAGCCCCGTGACAGACCTTGATCTGCCGTTCGATATTCATAGGGATCTGGTCCATCGGCACATGTCCCGGACCTTCCACCATCACCTGAACATCCTGCTCCCAGGCCCGCAAGGTCAATGCCCCAAGGGCATCGAGCTCTGCGAACTGCGCGGCGTCACTTGCGTCCGCAAGGCACCCCGGCCGCATCCCGTCCCCAAGACTGATCGTAACATCGTATTTTTTGCAGATCTCGAGTAACCTTTCATATTCCGTATAAAGAAAATTCTGTTTTTGATGGAATTGGCACCATCGGGCGAGGATCGCGCCGCCGCGGCTTACGACGCCCGTCACACGGCCCTCGATAAGAGGCAGATGTTCCAGCAGCACTCCCGCGTGGATCGTCATAAAATCCACGCCCTGCCTGGCTTGATGTTCGATCACTTCGAACATGATCTCGGGCGTCAAAGCCTCCGGCTTCCCGTGCACCCGCTCCAGCGCTTCATAGATCGGAACAGTCCCTACCGGCACACTGGTCGCGCGGATGATCGCTTCGCGCGTCGTGTCCAGATCTTTGCCGGTCGAAAGATCCATTACCGTATCCGCTCCGAACTTCACGGCAAGCTTTACCTTCTCCACTTCGGCTTCAATGTCCGAACCTAACGCGGAATTCCCAAGATTGGCGTTGATCTTGCACCGGACGCCGATCCCGATCCCGATCGGCCTCAGGTTGGGATGATGCGTGTTGGCGCAGATCACAAGACGTCCGGCCGCGACTTCGTCCCGGATGAATTCCGGCACAAGCCGTTCCTGGACCGCGACGAAATTCATTTCCTCCGTCACGATCCCCCGGCGGGCATAATGCATCTGCGAACGGTTGGCGTCGCTTTTTCTTTTTTCTATCCAACTGTCTCTGAATGCCATTGGTTCCTTTCAAAATAATTTAAATCGTAAGTAGTAGGCAGTAACTACATACCACATACTAGCTACTACATGCTTTTTTTACTGAAATGCCGTCTCGACGGCTTGACGGTTCTCCTGCCACCACGCATCCAGTCCCTTGGGGAAATACCGCATGCGTTCCTTCTTGAATTCCCGGACCGTCACCAGTTCCTGATGCGGCCATTTCCCGAACCAGTCCTGCATGCGCCTTATCGCAAGCTCAAGCTCAGAAGCGCTTCCGTCCCGGACCATCGAATAAAGTGAAAAAGGGAGCTCCGGGAATGCTTCCCGTTGATCCGCATAGATAACTTCGTCGAGTTCCGGGATCTCCGGCGCGATCCTCTCGATCTTTTCTCCCGGGATCTGCCAAACCACCATCGCGTTGGACAACGGCTCAATGGAAGCAGCCTTTGAAGAACTCCCGATTCGTTTGAGACATTTCTTTTCAACAAGGGCTTTCATCAGGTCCAGAGTCTGGATCTCCGTGAGCCCGAGATCTCTGGCGATCCTGCGGAACGGTTCATCCGTGAGCGGGAACGGCTCCTGCAACTGACGGATCACCTGGATCTCCTCAGCTGTCAGATCTATAGATCTTTTTTGAGAGAGGCTTTCGAAAAACTCCGGAATCCCCGGGGATATCTCCGGAGCAATAACTCCCAAAAGGCTGGTCCCTTTCAAGATCCTGCGGACAGGTAAAAAAAGAGCTTGTTCGGCTCCTGAAATTTTTTCCATGCACCGGATGTGAAGCTCCAGGTCCTGCTCCTGGGGCAACGCGACAAAAAACCAGACATTGAACGAATGCCTGCGCTCACAACTGTAGAGCACTCCCGGATGCCGGCCAAGGATCTCCGCTCCGGACTCCAACCTCGCGGATGAAAAACGCATGGCCCCCCATGCGCTCTGATAATGGAAGGCCTTGGGATCAAGGATCGCCTGGATCCCGCCAAAATTTCCTTCCCTTTTAAGCCGTTGGATGCGGACCAGCAACTCCGCGCCATCCATGCCGGTTTTTGAAGCCCAAGCCTCGAAAGGCCGGGGCGTCAACGGAAGTCCGCTTTGGAGACAGGTTAACAGAAGACGGTCTTTTTCATCCATAAGAGTTATTTAAAGGACCTCCGGAAGGCTAGTGATCAACACTTGAAGGCATAATAGCGGAGGGGCTTTGATTTGTCCATAAAGGCAGCGCGAAGTAGTGGGCGCATAATCAACGCAACTACTCATTTCATATTTTTACCAGGAACTACGGTCTATGGATCAGGCGCGATATCATTTCAGGTTCATGCGGATCTTCTCAAGAAGCTCATCGATCTCGAAGGGTTTCTTGAGATTTCCCGCAACACCACCCAGTTCCGTGACGCGCAAAGGCATCTTGTCATTCACGCTCGCGATCAGGACCGGGATATGCCGCCACTTTTCCTTTTCGCGCAACCGCACATAAAATTCTTCTCCGTCCATGACCGGCATGATCAAGTCCAGGATGATGAGATCGGGGGTTTCTTTTTCAAGGATCGCGAGCCCTTCTTTTCCGTTGCAAGCGCTCAGGACCCGGTGAGACTCGCCCTGAAGATAAAGGGCGTAGATATCCTGAAAATCGCTGTCATCCTCCACGATCAATATTTTTGCCATAATACCCCCTAGTTCTTCGATCCGACAATCTGATGGGTTGGAAAAATAACTTTAAAGACACTGCCCTTTCCGGGACCGTCGCTTTCAGCCCAGATCTCTCCTTCGTGAAGCGCCACGATCTCCTTGGTGATCGTCAAGCCCACCCCGATACCGATCGTTGAAGGGGTCTTCTGAAAGAACGCGTCAAAGATCTTCTCCCGATGTTCTTCCTCGATCCCGATCCCTGTGTCGGCCACCTCCGCGCAAATTTCATTTCCCTTGGACGAAGACAAGATCGTGATCGCGCCGTCCGGCGTGAATTTCGCCGCATTCGTGATGAGATTGACGAATACCCGGTAAAGCATGTCCGGATCTCCGGACATCTTGAGCGGCCCCATGCAAAGCCGGGTTTCAAGCTTCAGATGATGCTGCTCCACCAGCGGCCGCATATCCGAAACCACGAGCTTCAGAACTTCGTTCAGATCGATCTCCTGTTTGCGGATATCCGACATCCCGGATTCGATCCTGGAAAGATCCATGATGCTTGAGATGGTCCGCATCAGACGGTCCGCGTTCTCTCGAAGCATCTGAATGACCGGGATAAATCTCCCTTTCTCGGGATCGTTCGCGATCTGCCGTTCAAACCACTGGATCGTCATAATGAATTTGGCGGTCGGGGTCTTAAGCTCATGCGCGACATCGCGAGTGAGCGTTTCTTTCATCATTTCGACACGCCTAAGGTCCGTCACATCGCGCATGACTCCCTGGATCAAACGGAGATCCCCCTCATAATCCACCACGGGCGTTAGATTGGTCTGATAATAGATCTCTCCGTGGTGAAGCCGGTGCCGTTGCTGGGTGTTCAAGTGCTCTACGGGCTTTTTAGTCCGCACGATCGTTTCCAGAGCGTCCTGGAATTTCTGAGCCTCTCCGGGCGCGTGCATCGACAAAAAGAGAGGAAGCCCTTCGGCGAGGATCTCTTCGCGCGTGTACCCTGAAAAGCCGCGATTGAGCAACATCAGCTCGCCATCCGGCGTGATCGAAAAAATAATATCGCTGACATTGTTAACGATCGTACGGTATTTTTCCTCGGACTCCTCAAGAGCTTGCGTGCGCGCCCTCAAATGATCAAAGCTTTGCACCAGACGGCTGACGACTTTATTGAAAGCCTCTCCGACCTCCTGGATCTCGTCGCGAGAATGGATGTTGGCGCGCGCTTCAAGATCCCCGGCGAGAATGTTGCGGGCCGTTCGCTGGAGCGCGGTCAACGGTCTTATTACCCACCAGGTGATCCCCGCGATCACCAGCGTTACAACGCACACCAAAAGAAGCGCCACAAACGATTTTTCGATAAAAATCTTACGGAGTTCCTGCTCAAACTGGATTTTGGAAAAAATAATGATGAGCCGCCCCAGGGATTCGTCTCCGGATTGAATGGGCGCCATCGCCGCGTAAGTATTGGAGTCGATCTTCTTGACCCCAAAAAAATCCTGTTGATAAAAAAGCGCGGGATAGTTGCCGCTTCCGGGCCGGCTACTAAGGGTCTCTTTTCCCTCCGCATTTTCAACGCGAACCTCATCAACATCCGTTTGTTCGGCGAAAAGACGGACATAGGCCTGAAGGGCTCTCTGATCATCGGCCACAAGCGGGATCTTCAGGGTTTCGGAACAAATCTCGAGGATGGTTTGAAATCTCGCCTCCCGGTATTTGATGGCCATATCCCGGAAAACATTAAAGGTCGTTAGAAGAACGAAAAAAACGATCCCGAGCACCAGCACCAGCACCGGCAGTGCCAGCTTGTAGCGAATGGGAAGCCGCCAGGAATGTCTTGAAGACGAACCTTCGGCGCGTTGGGACCTTTTAGTCTCTTTTATCATTTTGATCTTGGACCGCTTTTCCGTAAAAATTTTAAAAGCCAGAAAATCCTTTTAAATATCCTCGTGCGCGAGACACTCCCCATTATCGGCAGATTTCTCCGGTCTTGAAATACTCCTCCCAATTTAAAACAAGATCCTCCAGCACTTCCAGGTCCCCGGGAAGAAACACCGGCACCCGGAGCTCTTCTTTGGAAACCCATCTGAAATCTTTACAGTCGATCGGACGGGGATCCCCACTGATCCAGCGGCAAAAAAAGAAAGAAAGCGTGATCCCGCGGTCCGTGGTCCCATGATCCTTTTTACAAAGCAACCGCTCCGGCGCTATCCGGATCCCGAGTTCTTCCAAGGCTTCCCGCTCAAGACAGGCTTCGATCGTTTCGTGGGGCTCTCGCTTTCCGCCCGGAAATTCCCAATAACCCCCGAAGCTGTCCTCAAGATGCCGCTGAGCGATCAAAAGCTTCCCCTGCTTATGGATGATCGCACATCCGACTTCTATCCTTTCCATAAAGATCCTTCCGGGTCAAAGCCTGGCCGTGAGCCGAGCATCTAAAATACCGGCGTTATTGTACCCAACAGCCTCTCTTGATGGAATCTTTTTATCCTCGCAAGAACCCCGAGGGGCCTATTCCGCAACTCCATCGTAACCCCTTCTCTCGATTGACTTTGAAACCTTTGTCCATATAATAACCGCCTATGCCCAGCACCTCCTACTTCTACCAATACCTGTTCGTGGGTCTTTTTGTAGTTTTTGCGACCATTTTCGCCTTGATCCCTCTGGTTTTGGCATGGTTCTTAGCGCCTAAAAAACCCTTCCCGGACAAACAAGCCGCCTACGAATGCGGCCTTGCCTCCCAGGGCGACCCCTGGATGCAATACCATGTTCAGTACTATCTGTACGCCCTGATCTTCGTCATTTTCGATATCGAAACGATCTTTATCTACCCCTGGGCTGTGGCCTTCAAAAAATTGGGGCTTTTCGCCTTCGTGGAAATGGCGATCTTCATCGCGATCCTCGCCTTTGGCCTCATTTACGCCTGGAAAAAGAAAATGCTCGAATGGGACTGAGCCTTTCCCGTCCGGACGAACCCTGAAAGAATTTTATGGCATTCACAAAAAATAAAACTGAGATCGACGCCCCGCTTCGCGCGGAACTCGCCCAAAAAGGCGTGGTCTGGACGACGCTGGACTTCCTCTACAACTGGGGCCGGCGCTCCTCGATCTGGCCCATGCAATTCGGCCTTGCCTGTTGCGCTTTTGAAATGATCGCCGCGGCCTGCGCCCGCTATGATATCGCTCGATTCGGAGCCGAGCTTTTTCGCGCCTCGCCCCGGCAGGCGGACCTTATGATCGTTTCCGGGACCGTGACCAAAAAAATGGCGCCGCAGGTCGTTCGTCTTTACAATCAAATGCCCGAACCGAAATATGTGCTCACAATGGGCGCCTGCGCGATCTCGGGAGGCCCTTTTGCGGACGGCTACAATGTCCTTCGCGGGATCGACCGTTATATCCCGGTCGATGTGCATCTTCCCGGGTGTCCCCCGAGGCCCGAGGCCCTGCTTCACGGGCTGATGGAACTTCAAAAAAAGATCGCCTCGCAGGAGATCCAAAAAGCCCCTTGGTATCAAAAAGGCCTGAAGCGGGAGTTCCCGATCCCCGAATTCGGCCCCAGCGGCCTTATCCCGAAATTCAATCCCGAAGTTTGGCGACCCTCCAAGGAAGATCCGCGGCGGGAACATTACGGCCAAACGATCCTAGTCGGGAAAAAATTGAAAGCTCCGGATCTTGAGCTCGTGGCAACTTCCAAACCCGCGGCGCCTGGAGCGGCCGTTTGATATGCCCTTCTCTATCGAAGAAGTTAAAAAAGAACTCGAAGCAAGACTGCCGGATGTCAAACTCCGGACGGTCAGAGATTCCCTTTTGATCGAGAACCCGGAAGATCTTCCCCGGGTCGCCTTATTCTTGAAAGAGAATCCTTTATTCCTCCTGGATTATCTGTCGTCGGTCACGGGCGCGGATTATCTGGACTATCTTGAATCGGTCTATCATTTCTATTCTATGGCTAAAAAGCACGGCCCCTTCGTGCTTCGCGTGCGGGTTCCAAAGCAAAGCGCAAAGATCCCTTCGCTTGTGCCGGTCTATCAGAGCGCGGAGCTCCAGGAACGGGAAGCCTACGATACTTTCGGGATCTTTTATGAAGGGCACCCCGATCTGCGGCGGCTCTTTATGTGGGAAGGCTTTGAGGGCCACCCCCTTCGCAAGGATTATGAGCAGGAAGATTCTGAAACGCTCGAAACCGCGGACATTGCCTGGCTTGAAGCCCGGGGAGTCCTTGTGCCGGATGAAATGAAACAGAAAGCCCAGGAACTTAAAGACTCCGGAAAACGAGCGGTAGCGCAAAAACCCGCAAAACCCAGGAACTAAAGCAGGTCATGCTTATCAAAGAAAATTTTAATTTTAAAAATGCCGGTACGGCCGAAACGCTCGAGATCAATTTCGGGCCTCAGCATCCCTCGACCCACGGCGTTTTCCGCATGGCCATCCAGCTGGACGGCGAAAAGATCCGGGGGCTGAAACCCGTTTTCGGCTACCTCCACCGCAATCACGAGCAGATCGCCGAGAATCTTCCCTATGCGGCCATCATGCCGTATACGGACCGATTGGATTATGTGAACGCGCTGGCGAACAATTTCGGTTATGCGCTCGCCGTCGAAAAGCTTGCGGGGCTTGAAGTCCCCGAGCGCGCGGAATATGTCCGGGTCATCATGGCGGAACTCGCGCGCATCGTGAACCACATTGCCGTGATCGGTTTTATGCTAAACGACCTCGGCGCTTTTTTCACGCCTCTTCTTTACGCCTTCCGCGAACGGGAAAGGATCCTTGATCTTTTTGAGGAGATCACCGGTTCGCGCTTGATGTGCAATTATTTCCGCTTGGGCGGCGTGAAACGCGACCTCACAGAAGCCCATCTCGCCGCGATTCGCGCGATCGTCACGAAATTCCCGGCATTCCTGGAAGAATTCGAGAGACTGCTCACCAAGAACGAGATCCTCTGCATGCGCTGCCAGAATATCGGGATCCTGCCAGCGGCCAGAGCCATGAACGCCGGC
This sequence comes from uncultured bacterium, assembly GCA_964524195.1. Lineage (GTDB taxonomy): Bacteria > Omnitrophota > Omnitrophia > Omnitrophales > Aquincolibacteriaceae > Aquincolibacterium. Next base: position 44,454 of record CAZGCC010000002.1, read on the forward strand.
ATCACGGGCCCCGTGCTCCGCGCCTCCGGCGTCAATTACGACATCCGCAAAGTGGATCATTACAGCATCTACGATCGCTTTGATTTCAAGATCCCGCTCGGCCAAAAAGGCGATGTGTATGACCGTTATTTCGTCCGCATTCTCGAGATCCGCGAAAGCCTGAAGATCCTGGGTCAGGCCCTGGCCGGGATCCCGCAGGGAGAGATCATGAACAAGAAAGCTCTTCCTTTCCTTAAGATGCCGCGGAACTTCAAGCCTCCGGTGGGCGAAGCCTATGGCAGGATCGAATCTCCCAAGGGCGAATTAGGGTATTATCTGGTCAGCGACGGGACCCCGCAGCCCTGGCGTTATCATGTCCGCGCGCCTTCGCTCATCAACCTGACCTTGCTGGAGGAAATGTGCCTCGGTCAAAAGATCGCCGACGCCATCATCATCCTGGGGAGCATCGATATCGTGCTCGGGGAGACGGACCGATGACCTTCGGCATGGGCGTTCTCAAGGGCATGATCGTCACGCTCAAGAATTTTGTGACTTCCTACTTCCGCAGCCGTGATGAGGGGGGGATCTTCACGGTCCAATATCCTGAGGAACGCGAAAAAGAGATCGAGAATTTCAGGAACTTCCCTTTCCTGGTTTATGACGGAACTCCCGAAAAGATCCGCTGCGTGGCCTGCGGGATCTGCGAACGGGAATGCCCGACCAAATGCATTCATATTGAAATGGCCACGGATGCCGCTGGAAAACCGGCGCGAAAGCCCGCCATCTTCGACATCGATTACAGTCTTTGCATGAACTGCGGGATCTGCGAAGAAGTCTGCCCTTTTGATTCGATCTTTATGGACCATGACTTTGAAGTAACAACTTGGGACTCCCGGACAGGGCTGGTCCATTCCAAGGAAATGATCTCAAAGCCGAACGAATATTTTCGGAGAACCCGCCCGGCGCTTGCCTCCGCGATCGATCAAAAACGGAAAGCGGCCGAAGAAAAGAAAAAAGCGGCGGCTCAACCCGCCGCGCCGCAAGGGCCCCAATGATCCGGAGCATTGAATTTTATATTGATATGATCTTCGTGACGGCCAAGGCCTGGATCCTTAGCCTTTTGGGTTATTTTTTGCCGGGTTGGATGATCGTCCTGGCCTCGATCGTGATCAGTAGCGTCGTGATCCTGATTCTTGGCCCGGTGATCATGATGTACCTGACTTTACTTGAAAGAAAACTGATCGGCCGGATCCAGAACCGCTACGGCCCGAACCGGGTCGGGAAATGGGGCCTTCTTCAGCCCATCGCCGATGGGATCAAGATGTTCACGAAAGAAGATATTGTTCCCGCCGGGGCGGATAAGGTCGTGCATCTCCTGGCGCCAATCGTGATCGTGGTCCCCGCGCTCATGGTCTTTTTGGTGGTCCCGTTCGGCGAACGGATGACCGCCGTGAACCTGAATATCGGTCTTCTTTTTTTTATCGCTGTTTCTTCGGTCACCATTCTCCCCATTTTCATGGGAAGCTGGGCCTCGCATAATAAGTATTCCCTTCTCGGCGGCATGCGCACGGCGGCGCAATTGATCTCCTATGAGATCCCGATGACGCTGGCGGTGATCCCGGCCATCATGATGAGCCAGAGCCTTTCGACCAACACGATCGTTCTGGCGCAAACAGGCGATTTCGACCTCCATTGGTTCATCTTCACTCCTTGGGGGATCGTAGGGTTTATCATTTTCTTCCTTTGCGCAACGGCGGAATGCAACCGCCCGCCCTTTGATCTTCCGGAAGCGGAATCCGAGCTCGTTGCCGGTTTCCACACCGAATATAGCGGCATGAAATTCGCTCTTTTTTATATGGCGGAGTACATGAACGCATTCACGCTTTGCGGCATTGCGGTCACTCTCTATCTCGGCGGCTGGCAAGGCCCGTTCCTGCCGTCCTGGCTCTGGTTCTTTGGAAAAACCTTCGTTCTCATCTGTGTCATGATCTGGTTCCGCGGCACTTTCCCCCGCTTCCGCGTGGATCATTTGATGGGCTTTGCGTGGAAATTCCTGTTACCGCTCGCGCTGATCAATATTCTTTTGACCGCCCTTTGGCAATTCACCTCGAACCTTGCCGCATGGTTCTGGTCGCTGGTGATCCTGGCGGGTTCGTTCTGGAGCCTGGTCAAGTTGAACCGCGCTTTTGTTCCTGAAAAACGCTCTTATCCATTGGAAAGCTGACCCATGCCGATCCTTGAACTTGCCGTAAAATTCGGAACTTATGCCGTGATGGGCGGGATCCTGATCTTTGCCCTGGGGGTCGTGACCCTCCGGAACCTTTTCCATTGCGCGCTTTGCCTTGCAGCCACGATGATCGGTATCGCGGCCGTTTATGTCGTCCTTCAGGCGGAATTCCTCGCCGCGGTCCAGATCCTGCTTTATGTGGGGGCCGTTGTGACGCTTGTGATCTTTGCGATCATGTTAACCGAGCACCTCGGCGGAAAATCCGTTCGCCAAACCAATTCGCAAAGTCCTGTGGCGATCGCAGGCCTTTTAGGTTTTGTGGTCTTGATCGGCGTCTTGCTTGTCAAAACGCCTTGGCCCGTGACCCCAACGGCGCTAGGCGCAAAAGCGTCGGTCATGAGCCTCGGAGAAGCCTTGATGGGCCAGTATGTTTTCCCCTTCGAAGTGATCTCGATCGTCCTCATTGCCGCGCTGGTCGGGACCTTGGTCATCGCGCGAAAAGATACGGCGGAGAGATCATGATCGTTCTGCCCTTATCCCATATCCTGATCTTCTCACTACTCCTTTTTGTGATCGGTCTTTATGGCGCACTGGTGCGGCGCAACATTATCGGCATCTTGATCTCGATCGAGCTGATGCTGAATGCTGCCAATATCAATTTGATCGCTTTTTCGAAATATACTTCCCTTTCTCCGGAAACAGGACAGATATTCGCGCTCTTTGTAATCGCGCTTGCCGCGACCGCCGCGGCGGTGGGCCTTGCGATCGTCCTGGCCCTCTACCGTATCCGGAAAACCATTTATTCCGACGAGGTTCATTTACTGAAATGGTAACTTCTAAAAATAAGTTCGAATTTGAAATTTCAAATTTAGACTTTGGGTGCGCCCATGGCTGATCAGCTCCTTTGGGTACCCCTGCTTCCATTTCTGGCGTTCGTGGTCAATATCCTGGCCGGACGGTGGATCAAGACCCGCGCGGCGTGGCTTTCTATTATGACAAGCATCGCGGCTTCGGCGATCGCGCTTCCCTTGTGCTGGGCGGTTTTCCGGGGCGGGCATTTCGCCCATCAAGGCACCTGGCTCATGCTCGGCGCGGTACCGCTCAAGTTCGGCTACCTGATGGACCCTCTCTCCGCGACACTCCTCTTCATGGTCACGATCGTCGGCACTCTGATCCAGATCTATGCGGCCGGCTATATGTGGGGTGATCCGCGTTACAGCCGTTTCTTCGCCTTCGTCTCGCTTTTCATGTCCGCGATGCTCACGCTCGTCATTTCCGATAATTACCTTCTCTTTTTCATGTCTTGGGAGATCATGGGGCTTTGTTCTTACCTTCTGATCGGGTTCTATTTCGAGAAACCTTCCGCCGCGAACGCTTCCCTGAAAGCGTTCCTGACAACCCGGATCGGGG
>CAZGCC010000003.1:0-25225 GCA_964524195.1 uncultured bacterium
ACGATCAGGCCGAGACTGGTGGGATGAACCCCTTCCACATCCTTCTGCGGATCCATGGCCAACAAAGCCTTATCAGAATCGATCCCCGCGGGAAACGGCATGGAAATAAAAAGCCCGTGAACGGTTTTATCCGCGCTGAGCTCCCGGATTTTTAAGATCAAGGCTTTCTCGCCTTTCACCTGGTCCGGCAATATGCGTTTGAAATCAAGACCGAGCTTCGCGCACAGTTTTTCCTGGCTATTGATGTACCAAACCGCCGAGGGATCTTCGCTTGTCTGGATCGAGGCAAGACACGGCTTCGGCAGTCCCGCGGCCGCAAAAGATCCTATTTTTTCCATGATCTTCTCCTGAAGATCCGCGGCGATCGGCTTTCCTTCCAACTTTTTTGCTTCCATTTTAATTCCCCTTCGTAAAACGGCTGCGGAGTTCTGCCAAGGCCTTTTCGGCATGTTCCTTCCGCTCCGGTTTTTTCATATAGACCACATTGATATGCGCCGTATGGAAAGCGCCTTCGAAGGCCGCGGCAAGAAGCCCGTCGCTGACGATCAGGTCATTGGCGACCGCACCCTTCACGAGCGTCTTCATGTGCGTATTCCATTCCTTGGCCATCACGAGGATCAGCGCGAGATCGGCCTGCAACCGAAAAGCGTTTTGAAGCGCATCTTCCAGTTTTTCGGGTCCGACCCCGTCCTTGTAGCACGCCATCACCTCATCATAAACCTTCGGATCCAAGTCCACGACCTGCATGGCATCCGCGCGGGTCTTTTCAAGAGAATGGATGATCTCTTCCATGCGCTTGCGGTTGGCGTCATCCTGGAATTTTTGCTCAGGGGTCAAGCCGGCCTTGGGCTTGCGCTTAAGCGCGATATGAGCCACCATCTGCGTCAATCCCATCCCCAAAGCTCCCGCATACGCGGAGACGCTACCGCCGCCAGGAACTGGAGCATCGCTTGCGAGTTTTTCCAGATAAGATTCAAGACTTAGGTCGGTATATTTTTTCATATGGGTCCACCTTATTAAAGGGTCTGATTCCAGTAGTGAGTGTTCATTATACTACAAGACCTTCGGAAACTGGGGGGAGGAAATTATTGCCAGGTCTGGCGGCGAAGAAGCGCCTTCCGGTAAATTTCTTCATATTTGGGAGCGGCATCCTGCCACGAGAAATGCTGAAGCATCGCGCGTTTACGCATTACTTCGATATGCTGCGGACGATCATACCAGGTACTCACCGCCCAGCCAACCGTATCGTAGATCGCCTCCGGCGTTCCATGATAAAAAAGAAAACCCGTCCCAAAGCCGGTTTTTTCTTCATATTGGATGATCGTGTCTTTAAGCCCGCCGGTGGCGCGCGCGATGGGAAGCGTCCCGTACTTCAGGCTGTAGATCTGATTGAGCCCGCAGGGTTCATAGAGCGAGGGCATCAGAAAGAAATCCGCGCCTGATTCTACCAAATGGGCTTTGCGGTTGTGGTATCCGATCCAGGCTCCAACACGGCCCGGATAAAGCGCCGGCAATCCGCCAAAAAAATCTTCTTGGGCCTTCTCACCACTTCCCACGATCACAAACTGCACGGCCATATCCCGGAGGATTCGGTGCATCACGACGGCCAAATGCTGGAAACCCTTCTGCTCGGCAAATCGCGAAACGATACCGATGACCGGAATGTCCGGTTTGGATTCGAGGAAAAATTCTTTTTGAAGCGCCTTTTTGCAAAGATTCTTCCCGGAAAGATCCTGCGGAGAATAATTCACGGGGATCAGCTCGTCGGTTTCCGGATTCCAATGGTCATAATCGGCCCCATTCAGGACCCCGAAGAGATCTTCCTTGCGCCGTTCGATATAAACCGAAAGTCCGTTCGCGCCCGGTTCCCCCAGGATCTCCCGGGCATAGGTAGGACTGACGGTCGTAACAGCATCCGCATAAAAAACCGCGCCTTTCATGAAATTGATGCCGCCAAAATTCTCGAATTTGGCGTCCGTAAAATTATCCCGGCCAAGCCCAAGGAACCCATAGGCATCGGCCCGGAAGGTTCCCTGGTAGGCGATATTGTGGATCGAAAAAACACTCGCGGTTCCGGCGAAAAAAGGATTGCGCTGTTCCCAGATCTTGAGATAAGGCGCCACAAGCGCGGTCTGCCAGTCGTGACAATGGATGATGTCGGGCTGGAATTTCAGGTCCTGACAAAGCTGGAGGCACGCGCGCGAAAAAAATCCGAACCGTTCGGGATTATCCGCGAACTCCCAATTCCCGTCGTCATAAAGTCCGGCCCGCCCAAAATAATTCTCATGCTCTATGAAATAGACCGGAAATCCATCCGACTTGCCCTCGAGAACCTGGCACCAGACGATGCCGTTTCCGGTTGGAACACCCATCGGCCCTAAAATGGGCTTTAAACCGTATTTTTCTTTGTCGATCGACCAGTATCGGGGCAACACAAGCCGGACATCGTGTCCAAGCTTCTTAAGGATCTTGGGGAGAGCACCGCACACATCACCCAGACCTCCGGTCTTGATGAACGGCACGGCTTCCGATGCCGCAAAAAGGATCTTGTATTTTTTCCCGCTTTTGGCTTTGCCATTCCGTTTTTCAACAAGTTTTGTCATAGATGAAAATTCCCAGGATGATAGGCCCTGTCTTTTTAAACAGCGGGCAGTGTAAAATAAAAGGTAGAACCTTCCCCCGACGACGATTCGACCCAGATACGGCCTCCGTAGCGCTCGACGATCTTCTGACAGGTCGCAAGGCCGATCCCTGAACCAGGATATTGCTGTTTCGTTGCCAGTTTTTCAAACATAATAAAGATTCGCTCGCGCGCTTCTTCCGGAATGCCAATCCCGTTATCCTTGATCGAAAAAAGCCATTCTTCGTTCTTCTTGGCCGCGTGAATATGGATCTCAGGTTCTTTTTCGCAATACTTCATGGCATTTGTGATCAAGTTCTGAAAAAGCAAGCCCACAAGAGGCGGGTTGACCCGCGCCTTGGGCAAAGGATCAAATGAAATCTGGGCTTTTTTTTGCGAGATCATGATCTGAAGACTGCCCAGAACTTCCTTCATAACTCCGTTAAGATCTACAAACGACAAAGCCCCCTCAGGCTTCATGACCCTGGCGTATTCGAGAAGGGCCCTGATAAAATCGCTCATGCGCCGAACGCCCTTCAAAAGATGCTCGATATAGCCATTCGTCTGCTCGTCCCCGGTGTTCTTGTATTTGGCCTGCAAAAGCTCGGTAAAACCAAAAACATTGGCAAGAGGCGCTTGGAGATCATGGGCGGCTTTGGAAGCGAACTGTTCGAGCTCCTGATTCGAACGGGTAAGTTCTTTTGTTTTTCTCTCAAGCTCCAGGCTCTGATCCCGGACCCGGCCTGTCATTTTCGCTACCAACAAAAACGCGATCCAATGGAAGAGAGCGTCCAGACTCACCGCGTAGATCCCGCCGAGATATTCAACCGGCCGCTGGGCCATGAACCACAAGAGGGCTGTGATGCTCGCCATCAAATATCCTGCCCGATCCCCGAAGTTCCAGACCATGAGCATGATGGCCGGGAAATAACAAATATCGAATGTGATCTCCCGCTGTGTGAGCACATCCAAATAGAAAGCTAAAAAAGCGAGAGAAAGAATGAAGGGACCGAAAAACAGTTTGAAAAAATATTGCCTAGGTGAATTATTTGTTTTAGAGAGCATGGGAAGATAGTATAAACTCCCGCCCCAAGCTGTCAACGAATGTCCCCTTTTTATCGTACCCTTGCTATAATTATTCATGATTTCCACTACCGTGATCATTCCAACCTTTAACCGCGCGGCGTTCCTCCCGCGCGCGATCAGCTCTGTCCTCGCGCAAAAAGGCGTCGAGTTTGAACTGATTATTGTGGATGATGGATCGACGGATAACACCCCTGCATTGCTCGAGTCGTTCGTCGCGCAACAAAAAATACGGCCTTTCTGGCAGGCAAACCAGGGCCCCTCCTCCGCGCGGAACCTCGGGATCCAAGAGGCTAAGGGCGAATGGATCGCATTCCTGGATTCGGATGACGAATGGATGCCTGGAAAACTGAAGGCTCAGCTGGAATTCTTCCGGAAAAACCCGGACCATCTCCTATGCCAGACCGAAGAGATCTGGATCCGGAACGGCAAACGCGTCAATCCCATGAAAAAGCATCAAAAATATGGCGGATGGATCTTTGAAAAATGCCTGCCTCTTTGCGTGGTGAGTCCTTCTGCCGTGATGATGCACCGCAAACTCTTCGACGAGATCGGGCTATTTGACGAATCGCTCCCGGCATGCGAAGACTATGACCTCTGGCTCCGGATCGCCGCAAGGCATCCGATCGGCCTGATCGAAAAGCCCTACATTCTCAAATATGGCGGTCATGCGGATCAACGCTCCCGCGAATTCCCTGCCATGGACCGCTTCCGCATCCAATCGCTGTCAAAAATCCTGCGGGAAGGCATCTTAAATGCGGAGCAAGTAAAAGCTGCGCGAGAAACGATTCAAGAAAAAGCAGAGATCTATATCCAGGGCGCCCTGAAAAGAGGGAAAGAAAAAGAAGCGGAAAAGCTCAGAAAAATTTTGCAACAACTAGCGTGAGGCATCTACAAAAATTTCCGGCGTTTCCCGTTCCCCTTTTCTCTTTTTTTGAATAGAATACGCCCCATGAACCTTCTCGCCATTGAAACTTCAGGCCCCGTTCTGAGCATCGCGATCCGGAAAAGCGGCTCCAAGCCTCGCGAAGTCATGATCCAAGGCTATATGAAGCACGCGGAAAACATCCTCCCAGTGATCGATCGCCTTTTAAAAAAAGAAAAGCTCGAGATCGGAGATATCGACGCTTTTTTGATCGGCCGGGGGCCGGGCTCTTTTACCGGATTACGCGTCGGGTTTGCGACTCTCAAAGGCTTTCTCTCCACCTGTCCCAAGCCCTGCTACGGCGCCTTTTCTCTCGACCTCATTGCTGCGGGGATCCAACCGCTGAAAAACACCGGGGATCTTACGGTGTGCCTGGACGCGAAGCGTGGTAAACTTTACTCTCGATCGTATCGTCGCCACGAGAAGAAGTGGCTCCCGAACGGCTCCTCCCGTGTGGTATTTATAGGTGAAATGGCCCGACAGGTCCCTGAGGGAAGCTCCATTGCCGGCGACGGAATCCGGAAGATCCAGACCGGGAACTTTAAAATAATTCCAGAAAAGAGCTGGTTCCCTCGGGCATCTACTTTGATCAAATTGTTTGAAGCTCACGATCCGTTGCTTAAGAAATTGACGCGGCCCAAAGAACTTCTGCCGGCTTATCTGCGCCATTCAGAACCGGAAGAAAAACTGGCCGAAGGAAGAGATCATGACTGAACTCGCTCAAAGCACATCCCGGCTCCAACACGGCGCATGGATCGAGCTGCGCGCGGATCGCCTGCTCAAAAACCTCGAAACGCTTCAAAAACATTCCGGGCATACCGATGTCCTCGCAGTGATCAAGGCGAACGCTTACGGCCATGGCCTTTCCGAAACTGCGGATGCTTTGGCCGGGAAGGTCTCTTACCTTGGCGTAGCCACTTTGCGTGAAGCGCTGGAGCTCAAAGAACACCATCCTCAAACCCCCGTATTTCTGTTCGGGCATTTATTCTCCCAGGAACTCCCGGCCGCGATTCTGGGAGGCATCACGCTGAGCGTTTCCAGCTTTGAAAAAGCCTGCGAGATCTCCAGACTTTCGGAAAACCTTGGCCGGAGAACTTCGATCCATGTGAAGATCGACACCGGAATGGGACGCATGGGGATCCCCGTCCATGAAGCGGCGGCTTCTATAGAGGAAATGACGAAACTGGGAGGCCTGCTGCTTGACGGGATCTACACCCATTTCCCGACAGCAGAAAAAGACGACCCCTTCCGAAAAGCGCAGGTCCGGGAATTCACTACGCTCCTTGAAACGCTCGAGAAAAAAAATATTGTGTTCCGTTTCCGGCATGCCAAGAACAGCGCCGCCGCATTGACGCTCAAAACTCCTCTCCTCAACATGATCCGTCCGGGGCTCACTCTTTATGGGATCTATCCGGACCCTGCTTTAAACGAATCGGCGCGCTTTGAACCGGTGCTTTCTCTAAAAAGCCGGATCGTCCTCGTTAAAAAACTCCGGGGCGGAGAGTCCGTGGGATACGGACGGGAATTCGTTGCCAGAACAGCAACCACGATCGCGGTGTTACCGCTCGGCTATAGCCATGGTTATCCTTATGCAGCATGGAAAAAAGCTTTCGTGCTTTTCAGGGGCAAGCGTTATCCGCTCGCAGGCAAAGTCTCGATGGACTATATCGCTCTGGACCTTGGACAAGCTGATGTTAAGGAAGGCGATACGGTCACGCTTCTTGGAGAAGACCAGGGAGAGCGGATCACGGCCGAGGATATCGCCGGATGGGCCGGAACAATCCCCTACGAGATCGTGACTCGTTTGAGTTCGCACTTACCACGAATCGTCATCCCTGCGAGCTGAAACCTCTGTGGTCCAATTCACCATCCGCCGTATCCCCGAAGTCTCGTCGACAAATACCGTCGCGTTGGAAGAAGCGCGGCGAGGCGCTCCGGAAGGTCTTGTGATCGTCACGGATTATCAGACCTCGGGTCGAGGCAAACCTGGGAATTCATGGGTTTCTCCCAAAGGCAAAAATCTTCTTTTCTCGATCCTCCTCCGGCCGCCGCTCAGTCAGGCCCAGGCTCCTATGCTAACCCAGGTTGCCTGCCGGGCGGTTGCCAAGACTTTGAAAGAGAAGTATGATATCGATTCAGAATTCAAGCGACCTAACGATGTCATGATTGGTCAACGCAAGATATGCGGAATTTTGGTCGAGGCTATATCTACTCCCTCAAGACTGGAGGCGGTGGTGGTCGGTATCGGCTTGAATGTCAATACAGAGACTTCGGAATTACCTCCTAACGGGACCTCCATGAAGCTGGTAACGGATCGAGAAACCTCATTGGAGGATCTTTTAGGCCATATCCTTGATGAATTTTGCAAAAAAATACACGAATTCTATAAAAACTAATCAAATAAGTATCCATTTCCCAAAATAGTACTGTTTTAAAGCTATAAGTGGTAGATATCTCATAAAGGCGACCATATATGATAAAACGGGTATTGGCAATAGATGTCGGCAATACGGCGGCAACGATTGGATTTTATGAAGGAGGCCGATTAATAAAATTTGGCTCTATTAATTATAATGATATCCCAAAATATGCCTCTAAATTGATTAAAAATGGTATAAATTCTAATCTAGATGTGATTATTAGTTCTGTATTCCCTAAAATAACTCAAAAAATTAAGTCCTCTATTCATTCTAAAAATGGACTCAAAATATGGGTTGTCTGTGAGAACATTCCTATCCGGATTAGCCATAACTACAATAAATACAATGCTTTAGGATGTGATAGAAAGGTCAATATCTATGGAGCGACCCGGATGTACCGGCTACCCATCCTTGTTATTGACTATGGAACTGCCATTACGGTTGATTATATTGATTCCAAGGGGATATTTCAGGGAGGAATGATCATCCCGGGACCTGAGACAGCCTATAGGGCTCTAGGCGAAAGGGCCGCTCTTTTACCCAAGGGACTTCCTATTCCCAAACGGGCAAAGTCGTTCCTTGGGAGAAACACAAGAGAATGCATGGAATCCGGGATCCTCGAGAGCTATGGGGCCATGACCGATGGACTGATTCAGAGGTTCCGGAAGCGCTATGGAAAAAACCTTCGGGTCCTAGCCACAGGAGGCTTTGCCGGGGTGATCCATCCCTATACAAAAAGCATCGATACCCTCGACCCCCAGCATTCCATTAAATCCCTTTTGGCCCTCTGGCGGGAACAACGCCCCTAATCCACTCCAAACCCCGGGTGCGTGAAACGGCCCAGTAAAAATTCCGCTTGATTTTTTTAGCCCGGCGAATACAATAACGCCTCACTTGGCACTCAAAAATCCTGAGTGCCAGTCCAAATCGCATTTCATCCAGCAACAACTCATAAAAGGAGAACCAACATGGCAAAGCAACTTCTGTTTAGTGAAGAAGCGCGGCGCGCGATTCTGCATGGCGTGGATCAACTCGCGAACGCGGTCAAAGTCACCTTAGGCCCCAAAGGCCGCAATGTGGTCCTGGAAAAGAAATTCGGCTCCCCGACCGTCACCAAAGACGGTGTTTCCGTCGCCAAGGAGATCGAACTCGAAGATCCTTATGAAAACATGGGCGCCCAGATGGTCAAGGAAGTCGCTTCCAAGACCTCCGATGTGGCGGGTGACGGCACCACGACCGCGACCATCCTTGCGCAAGCGATCTATCGCGAAGGCCTGAAGAATGTCACGGCCGGAGCGAACCCGATGGCCCTCAAACGCGGCATTGATAAAGCTGTGGAAGCCATCGTCGCCGAACTCGACGCCATCGCCAAGCCCATCGGCAAGAACAAAAAAGAGATCGCCCAGATCGCCACGATCGCGGCGAATTCGGATTCCACGATCGGCGATCATATCGCCGAAGCCATGGATAAGGTCGGCAAAGACGGCGTTATCACGGTCGAGGAAGCCAAAACAACCGTTACGACGCTTGATGTGGTGGAAGGCATGCAGTTCGACCAAGGCTACCTTTCTCCTTATTTTGTCACCGATACTGAGCGCATGGAAGTCGTGCTCGAAGAACCGTTCATCCTCATCAATGAAAAGAAGATCTCCGCGGTCAAGGACATGCTTCCGATCCTTGAAGCTGCCTCCAAAGCCGGCAAACCGCTCCTCATCATCGCCGAGGAAGTGGATGGCGAAGCGCTTGCGACCCTCGTGGTCAACAAGATCCGCGGCACCTTGGCGGTTTGCGCGGTCAAAGCCCCGGGATATGGCGACCGCCGCAAAGCGATGCTCGAAGATATCGCGATCCTTACGGGTGGCAAGGCAATCACCGAGGACCTCGGCATCAAGCTCGAGAATGTAACTCTCAAAGAACTCGGCCGCGCCAAACGCGTGACCGTGGACAAAGAGAACACCACGATCATCGAAGGCGCCGGCAAAAGCGCGGACATCACCGGCCGCGTCGGACAGATCCGGAAGCAGATCGAAAGCACGGATTCGGATTACGACAAGGAAAAACTCCAGGAACGCCTCGCGAAGCTCGCGGGCGGTGTGGCGGTCATTCATGTCGGAGCTGCGACTGAAACTGAAATGAAAGAAAAGAAAGCTCGCGTGGAAGACGCGCTCCACGCGACCCGCGCGGCTGTGGAAGAAGGGATCGTCCCCGGAGGCGGCGTGGCGCTTCTGCGCGCCTCGGTCGCGCTTGATTCGCTCAAGCTCAAGGGCGATGAAAAGATCGGCTCGGATATTATCCGCCGTGCGGTCGAAGAACCTCTCCGTCAGCTGGCTTTTAATGCCGGCGAGGAAGGCTCTGTGGTGGTTCAACGCGTCATGGCTGAAAAAGGTAATATCGGGTACAACGCCGAAACCGGCGCTTTTGAAAACCTGGTGGAAGCCGGCGTGATCGACCCCAAGAAAGTCACCCGCAGCGCCCTCCAGAACGCTTCAAGTGTTTCAGGACTGCTCCTCACCACCGAAACCCTCATCACGGACCTTCCTGAAGAAGAGAAGATGCCTCCGATGCCGGGTGGCGGCGGAATGGGAGGTATGGGCGGCATGGGGGGTATGGGTGGAATGGGTGATTATTGATCAGAAATCTCAAATTTCAAATTTGAAATCTAAAAAGGAGATCCAAACATGAAAGTAAAACCGTTAGCAGACAGAGTGCTGGTGGAAGTGCTCGAAGCAGAAGCAAAAACCAAGGGCGGCATCATCCTCCCGGACACCGCCAAGGAAGAAAAAACCGAAGGCAAGGTCGTCGCTGTGGGCGCTGGAAAAACCCTCGAATCCGGCAAGGTCCAGGCCATTGAAGTCAAGAAAGGCGATCGCGTGCTTTTCGGCAAATATTCCGGAGATGATATATTGATCGACGGCGCCAAGCACAAGATCCTCAAAGAGAGCGAGATCCTCGCCGTTTACGAGAAGGAGTAATCTATGGGAAAACAAATCGCTTATTCTGAAGACGCGCGCCAGAAGATCAAACGCGGCGTAGACATCCTCGCAAGGGCTGTCAGCGTCACGCTCGGTCCCCGTGGCCGCAATGTTGTGATCGACAAGAAATTCGGCGCTCCCCTTGTCACCAAGGACGGCGTCACGGTGGCCAAAGAGATCGATCTGAAAGACCCGTATGAAAATATGGGCGCTCAGATGGTCCGCGAAGTCGCCGAAAAAACCTCGGATAATGCCGGAGACGGCACCACGACCGCGACGGTCCTGGCCCAATCCATCGTTTCCGAAGGCTTGAAGAATGTCACCGCCGGCGCGAATCCGATGGCCCTGAAGCGCGGGATCGACAAAGCCGCCGCAAAGGTGGTTGAAACCGTGAAGAAAATGGCCAAGGCTATCAAAGGCAAGGAAGACATCACGGCCGTCGGCGCCATCAGCGCCAACAACGACCAGTCGATCGGTCAGCTTCTCTCGGATGCCTTGGAAAAAGTCGGAAAAGAAGGTGTGATCACGGTTGAGGAAGCCAAGGGTCTCAAGACGGAACTGGAAGTGGTGGAGGGCATGCAGTTCGATCGCGGCTATTCCTCCCCCTATTTCGCGACCGATGCGGAACGGATGGAAGTAGTGCTTAAAGAACCCTACATCCTCCTCTTCGAAAAGAAGATCTCGGCCGTCAAAGATCTCGTCCCTGTCCTGGAGAAAGTGGCGCGCCTCGGCAAGCCGCTTCTCATCATCTCCGAGGACATTGAAGGCGAAGCTCTTGCGACCCTGGTGGTCAACAAGATCCGCGGCGTGCTCCAGATCGCGGCCGTGAAGGCTCCCGGTTTCGGCGACAGGCGCAAGGCCCTGATGGAAGATATCGCGACCCTTACCAAGGGCAAGTTCATCTCCGAAGATCTTGGCGTCAAGCTTGAGAATGTCGACCTCGACATGCTTGGCACCGCCCAACGCATCGTGATTGATAAAGACAATACCACGATCGTCGGCGGCGCGGGCGCGCAAAAAGATATCAAAGCCCGCTGCGAGCAGATCAAAGCCGAGATCGAACGGTCTGACTCGGATTACGATAAAGAGAAACTCCAGGAACGGCTCGCGAAACTTTCCGGAGGCGTCGCTGTCGTCAAGGTCGGCGCGGCTACGGAAGTGGAAATGAAGGAAATGAAAGCGCGCATTGAAGACGCTCTTCACGCGACCCGCGCGGCCATCGAAGAAGGCATTGTCCCGGGCGGAGGTGTGGCGCTCCTGCGGTCCATTGCTTCGCTGGATGAGATCAAGGCCAGCGGCGACGAAGCCACAGGCGTTCAGATCGTGCGCCGGGCGCTCCAGGAACCGGCTCGCAAGATCGCTCACAACGCCGGCGTTGATGGATCCGTTGTGGTGAAGAGGGTCCTCGAAGGCAAGGGCAGTTTTGGCTTTAACGCCCAGACCTGCGAATACTCCGACCTCGTGGAAGATAAGGTGATCGATCCGGCGAAAGTCGTTCGCGTCGCGGTCGAAAACGCCTGCAGCATCGCGGGCCTGATCCTCACGACCGAATGCGTCATCGCGGAGAAGAAAAAAGAAGTCAAGAACGAGGACAAGAAGAAATCCTCGAATTACTCCGGCAGCATCGAATAACAAAGCCGTCTATAAAAAAGGCCTGTTCCTTTCCGGGAACAGGCCTTTTTTATTGTCTGAACTCTTCTAGGATTTCTGCTCTTTCTGTTTCCGGAGCGCGCGCTCCAGGTCTTCTCTTTTGACCAAAGCTTCTTCGAGAAGGATCTCGCCGAGCTTCTTTTCACCTTGATGTTGCTTGGGGAGGGTAAAAATAAAACGACTGCCTTTTCCAAGTTCGCTTTCGGCCCATATCCGGCCACCGTGGGCCTCCACAATGCTCTTGGCGATCGCAAGCCCCAACCCTGAGCCTTTTTCCGAGCCGATCTTGGTTTTCCCGACCTGCTGGAACTTGGAAAATAATTTTGGAAGGTTCTCCCCGGCGATCCCGGGACCCGTATCCTCGATCATGCATTCCACCCCAGCTCCCAAGTCCTTCGCCCCGACCGTAACACTCCCTTTTTCGGTGAATTTAACGGCATTGCTGAAGAGATTCATCAAAACCTGGGAAAGCTTGTCATAATCCCCACTCATCTCCAGCCTGCCCGCCGGTAACTTTTCAAGGAATCGCAGTCCTTTTTTACGGCTCCGAAGTTCCACACTGTCCCGCACCTGACGGATCAGAGAGATAAAATCCAAGGGCCCGAAATTCAGCTCCATTTTTCCGGATTCGATCTTCGCGAGATCGAGGAGATCATTGGTGATATGGATCAGCCGGTCCGAGGTCCGCTTGACCATTTCGACATAAGGCTTCTGCGCTTCCGCGACCGGCCCTCCCGCCAAACCCTCCAGAAGAAGATTCGCCGCCTCCTGCACCACCACCAAAGGATTTCGAAGCTCATGCGCCACGATCGACACAAAGTCTGATTTCATTTTGTCCGCTTTTTCGATCGCGGCGTTCTTCCCTTCCAATTCCAAATAAAGCTCCCGGATCCCGTCGTTCGCCTTTTGAAGTCCCCAGGCCTGTATTTCCAGTTCCTGTGTTTTTTGTTTGAGAACTAATTCCGCCCGCTTACGATCATCGATATCCTGGAATGTTCCCTGTAATTTTGTGGCCTTCCCTCCTTCATAAACGGCTTTTCCGAAAACACGCACCCAGATCCGTTTCTGGGTCTTGACGGGTATAAGCTCCATCTCCATATCAAACGATTCTCCTGTCTCAAGAGCTTTGCGCACTGCCTCGCTGATAATGGGCTTGGATTCAGGCGCATAATACTTGAGCCCGGTATCCAGAGACTGAGGAACTCCGCTCTCGATCTCATGGATCCGGTATGTTTCTTCCGTCCAGGAAACCGCCTTTGTCGCAAGATCAAGCTCCCACCCGCCGACCTTCGCCATCTCGCCGGTATTCTTGAGAAACGCTTCACTCCTTTGGAGATTCCGGGATTGGGCTTCGATCTCCTTTATGGATTGTTGCAATTTTTTGTTGGCCTCAGCAAGGTCTTCCAAAATATTCATCGTCCCGCGTTGGCTTTCCACAAGCTCCCTTTCCGCCCGTTTACGATCGGTAATGTCGTAAATGATCGAGTGCAGAACGATACGGTCCTCAACCCGGATAAGGCTTGCTGACACCGTCACATCCCGCAGGGAGCCATCCGCCAAGCGATGCTGGAACTCGAACTGACGGCCATGCTCCGGCAAAACGGAAGCCATCGCCTGAAGGACCTCGGAAGCCGGCAGCGTGTTAATATCCATGATGCTCATGCCCACCAACCGTTCCTGGGAATAGCCGTAAAACCGGCAAGCAACCGCATTGGCCTCCAGGATGTTCCCCGTTTTTGGATCCAGGAGCAGCATTGCTGTGGAGTTTTCGGAGAACTGGCGGCGATAGGATTCTGCGATCGCTCTTACCTGAGCGAAGGATATCTCAAGTTGCCGTTCGGCAGCTCCCACCACCGACCCGAGCAGGGTCAGAAGAGCACTTAACAACACCAGCAAGATGCTTAGATTGAGCCATAAAGCGGTCCACTCTGCCTTTACCTCCGCAGTCACATCCTTGAGAACAAAAAGGCGGGCAACATCACGGCCCCCAACATCATAGAAAGACATCATCCCGCAGAGAAATTTCTTGGAGCCCTGTTTCGCGACGAAAAGCTTTAGATCCTTTGAGGCCCCAGGCTTCTGAAGCTCTCGCTCCACCGCGGCGGGAAGATCTGGCATCGTTTGCCGGGTGATGACAAGATCCGGATAGGCTTCCCATTGTCCTGGAAAACCGAATAATTGACGACCCGCTTCAAAATTTTCGGGGGTAGTGTCTTCTTTGCGAAGAGTGATCAGAAGCTCGAGACGCATTTCCCGTGCCACTTGCTGCAAGATCCGTTCGCTTTCCATCCCAAGCTCCAAAAACCCGACTTCGGCCCCGTCCCGTTTCACCGGCCGGACATAACGCAAGGTCAGAGCACTCAAAGGTCCCTGCTCAACACCCCAGAAGTCATTGCCGGATTGTTCGGCCATCCGTACCGTAAAACGGTTTATAAGATTATCGCGCCGTTCAGGTTGATGCGCCCTCAGAAAACAGGTCCGGTCGGGCGCTATGAAATAATAATGGCTGATGTCATATTCTCTTTTTAGCTGTTCAAAGTCCGGACGCGTTAGCGCCACAAGAGCTTCGAAGTTTTGCCCTTGCCACACATTCAACAACTTGGGATCGCCTGCAATGCGATCAACCTGCGACTTAAGTACCTGGATCTTGGATGCCATACTCCGGTCCCATTGGCGACGAACCTGTTCCATCGTCTGAAGCATATTCTTTCGGGAAGCGGCGCGGAGCTCTTGATATTGGTAGATCCCATAGATCAGGCATCCCACTCCTAAAGCCAAGGCCACGGGCACAAGGACCCATGCTTTCAGCTTTAATGCTTGGGAATTCATGCGTTGGTTATTCCAATGGATGAGAATAGCGCCAACGACGACCAGTAACGCCAGAAGAAGCATCGCAAAAACAGGTTCTCTATGCGCAACATTCAGACTGGATTTCCAATCCGTTGCCAGAATATCGATGCCGACCACCATTAAAACCCGATCATTTTGCGGATCAAACACGGGAGCAAGCGCCGTAACAAAGGTACCGTATTCATCCGTAAAGGGGCCTATCGTGATCGGCTGCTGTTCGCTAAAAACCCTGAAATCCCCTTCCGAAGGCTTTTCATATTCCGTTCCTGGAGAACTGGCCATAGGATCATCCGGCGAATAGTTCTCAGGGCCGAAGAAGATCTTGCCTTCACGCAAGGACATGGTGTAAATGCCCCTCTGCGAAAGGGCCTTCCCCGCACGGATCAGCTGCTCGCAGATAAATTGATAAGCGGGATTATCTTTGTCCGCTTCCGTAAAGGTGAGCTTCTTGGCCAACTGCGGGTTGACAAGATGGGCGATCTCAGCTGCTTTCCAAAGAAGGTTTTCCCGCATCTCGGCATCCAGCCTCGCTGCCTGCTGGTTCCCGCTCCACACCCCAAGCAACAGCAAAGACACCACCACCAACCCCAGGGAGATCAACCTCAAAATTTTCCCTATCTTGCCTTGATCCCCGGCGTTCATAGCGCCAACCGTTTTCATTTCTCGCACCCGCTTCCATCAGGGAGAAGGTCCTTGGGAACGGGTTTCCCTTCCTGGTTCAGCTTGTAGCGTTCGCAGTTCACATTGTTCGTCGAAATACAATATTGCCGTGTCATCTCGGAAAATTTTTCAAAATCCTGACTTTGAAAAAATGAAAACACGGGGCACCCGGCAATGCGCTCGCAAAAAGGTCCTTCCTTTTTGATCGTGCGAAAAAAAGGGCACTCTTTATATTTTTCGGTCGTGCAAAATCCAAAAGTATCAGCCGGAAGGAACTTCACTCGGGTCAAGCATTCCCGGGTCGAGTCGACGAAAAGCGGGCAACCCACTAGACGCCTCCCTTCCCTTGTTCAAGCGCCTTGATCTTTTCTTTCAGTTCGATCATTTTAAGCTCCCGCGCAATGGCGATCTTGTTGAACCGCTCAAGTTCTTCGACTTTTTTCTTGAACCTTTCTCCGTCCTGCTTGCGCGAGGTAATGTCTTCGACCTGCGAAACAAAATAGATCGGATTCCCTTTGCGGTTTCGAACAAGAGAAACGCTCAAAAGAGTCCACACTAAATGCCCGTCCCTGTGGAAATACCGCTTTTCCATTTGATAATTCGGGACCTCCCCGTCCAGAAGACGGCGCAAATTCAGGAATTCCGCCTGAAGATCGTCCGGGTGGGTGATCTCCTGGAATTTCTTCTTCAAAAGTTCCTGTTCCGGATATCCCATGATCTCGCAGACAACTTTGTTGACCTTGAGCCAGCGACCATTGAGCCCCACCAGGGCCATCCCGATCGGAGCTGCTTCAAAGGCCCCCCGGAACCGTTCCTCGCTCTCGCTTAAAAGATCTTTCCCCCTCGCGTTCCGGGATTCCCACATCATCATAAGCAAAATGATGATGCCTATAAAAAAGGAAATGGCGGCTCCGAACGAACGGAAAAAAAAGACATTCTCAAGAGGTGCCAGATAAACAACAGACCATCCCGGGAGCCCCAAAGCTCTGCGGAAGCATTTAAAAGATTTTCCAGAAAAAGTCACTTTATCGCCATCCTGAACGGGTTCGGGCAAAAGATTCAAGAACGAATTTTGGCTAAATTGGCGGGACTCATTCAAAGCCATGCCCTTTTCCGGGGAGACGGGCCAAAGAGACTTCAAAATCGCACTCTTTTCTCCGGATATAAAAATAACCCCTTCCGGAGTGATAAAAAAGAACCGCTTGTAGGCGGATAAAAGCATTTCGATCTCTCCGACATCTTTTTTTATCGCGATAATTCCAAGGATCTTCCCATTCTCACTCTTGACGGGGTAGCTGCCATAAACACCCCGCTCCTTGCTCGTGACGCCCTGGGCCATATAAACAGCGCCATTTCCAGAAAGGGCTTCCTTGAAATAGGGGCGAAAGGCGTAGTTACTTCCGACAAAACTGTCCGGATCGCTACGGTTCGATGAAGCAAGAGCATTCCCCTTGAGATCCAGAAAGTAGCAGACGGAAAAGCCAAGGGTTTGTTGGTAACGATCCAGGACCTGGTTAGCTTTTTCAATATTCTCCGCATTGGGGGAATAAGCGGCGGGAAGAAGTCCCGGAGAGGAGGACATAAGTTGGGCCGCGGAACGGACATCATAGATCTCGCTTTCAATCACCCGGGAGATCGATTCCACAGAACCTTCACCATTTTGCAGCACTTGGGCGGTACCTACCCGGTCAAGAAATGCGACGAGTACGAAACCGCAAAGAATAGCCGCCAAAAGAAGCCCGGCCGGGATCAGCAGGCCTCCCTTTTTATTGTGAAACAAAAAGCGTGGACTCATTGCTTTCGCTTTCTCCACTCAACGCAGAAGCTTCTTAACGCTTCCCAGCAACGCCCCCATCCCCGTGCTCTTGACAACAAAATCATCCGCGCCCGCTTTCCGGGCCCTCACAGGGTCGATCGCGTCGAGCTTTCCGGTCATCACAATGATCTTGGGAGGATCGGGCTGAAACATTTCCCTGATCTTGCTGCATACATCAAAACCGCTGACATCCGGCATCACAACATCCGTTAGCACAAGATCGGGACGGATCGCCTGGGCCTTTTGAATAGCTTCCCCAAAATTCAGGGCTGCCGTCGCTTCATAACCGGCATCGTTCAGAACGGCAACTATTATTTCAAGAACTTGCGGACTGTCATCAAGCACCAAGATCTTTTTCTTCATGGAATTCTCCTGTTGTCTAAGAATCGCTTAGCGTTTGTTTGACAGCGCGAAGGACCATCGCCATATTGGAGGTCTTGACTACAAAATCATCTGCGCCCATCTCTCGCGCCAAAACGGGATCGAACGCGGTAAGTTTGGAAGTCATGAGGATTACTTGAGGAGGATGGGGTTTCAGAATTTCTTTAACTTTGCGGCAGATCTCAAAACCGCTGCTATCCGGCATAACCACATCCGAAAGAACAAGATCAGGAATCACCGCCTTTGCCTTTTCGATAGCATCCGAAAAATGCGAGGAAATCATCACAGCATAACCAGCTTCTGATAGAAGAGCCCCGATCATTTCGCCTATTTGAGGCTCATCATCGACTACCAGGATTTTTTTTGTCATAAAAATGACCCTCGGATATCGAAAAGACTACTCTTTATGCAAGAGGGAATCAACCCTGATTCTCATTGCGGAAAAAATAACCGGGTGGTCAGGACCGCCCAAATGCCCTTCCAGAAAAGAAATAAAAATCTGGACAGACAAAAAAACTTCGGCTCGGAGGAAGCTCGCGGAAGGAAAATGACTTAGGAGAAGGGCTAGCGCGACTTGCGATAGCCAGCGGCAATGAAACCGCGAGAACGGCCTCCCCGTCCGAAGCGACGGCCTCCGAAGGAAGCCACCTTGACGGGTTTATGCTCAATAAAACTCTCGAGCGGCATCTCAGGATGTTCAGAGATAGGGATCGCCATACGCATCAGCTTTTCGATGTCCTTGACTTCCTTGCCCTGCTCGGGCGTCGCGAACGAGATCGCGTGCCCCTTATCGCCGATACGACCGGTTCGACCGATACGGTGCACATAATTTTCGGATTCGTCGGGAAGATCGTAGTTGAGCACCAGCTCGATCCCTTTGACATCGATCCCGCGGGCGGCAATATCGGTCGCCACAAGGATGCGGTATTTCCCGGATTTGAACCCTTCCAGAGCTTCCCGCCGTTGAGCCAGCGAACGGTCCGCGTGGATCTCGGCCGCCTTATGCCCCATTTCCCGCACCGCGCGGCTGATCTTGTAAGCGCCGATCTTGGTCCTTGAAAAAACAAGCACGGTCCCGTGGTACTGGGTCAGAACCTTTTTAAGAAGGTCCCTCTTGGCTTCTTTTTTGACGATGAAAACTTCCTGCGTGATCTTCTCGGCCACGGTCCCGGACTTCGCGATCTCGACGCTCACCGGCAACTTCATCTGATGTGTCGCGATCTTCATGATGGTCTCGGGCATGGTGGCTGAAAAAAGCATCGTCTGCCGGTCTTTCGGGATCGCCTGAAGGATCCTGTTGATCTGAGGCGCGAACCCCATGTCCAGCATGCGATCGGCTTCATCGAGCACGAGGATGCTGATCTCGTTTAAAAACACATAGCGCTGCTCCATATGGTCCAGCAAACGGCCTGGCGTCGCGATCAGAATGCGCGGGTGCTGGCGAAGCTCCTGGATCTGATTGTGCATGGAAGCGCCGCCGATCAAGATCGCGAATTTGATCTTGGGATCCATCTTATGAAGGCTCTGATGGACTTGATAGGCCAGTTCACGGGTCGGTACGAGGATCAAGCCCCGGCCCTTTTTGGAGGCCAGCCGCTGGATCATGGGAATACCGAACGCCAGGGTCTTCCCCGTCCCCGTCTGGGCGATCCCGATCACATCCTGTCCCGCAACAGCCAAAGGGATGGCCTTCCGCTGAATAGGCGTAGGCGTATGGAATTTCAACTGCTGAAGCGTCTCGAGGATCTGGGGCGCAATACCGAGGCCGTAGAAAGTCGAGGAAACAGGCGGTTCAACCGCCGGATGAGTATGCACAGGCGCAGTATATGCCAGATCAGGTAAAAATACGAGGGAATAAAGAAGGCGTGAAGCAGCGATTATATCCCGGGAACGCCCCGTCATCCAACAGGCAGGACCACAAGCGCAATGACAAGCCCCGTGCCGATCGCGTAAACCGCCACGGGATTGGGCACAAAGTAAGGGAAAACCATCAGAAGGAACCCGATCACCAGCGCTTTCAAGCTCGATTGTTTCTTCCCGTAAATAAAAGCGGCGAAGCCGATGCTGCTGAAGATGATCGAAGCGAAAATATTAGCGGTATTCATGATCCTCCTTAAATAAAAGGGGTCAGGCCCCTTTTATTTTCCCAGGGACAGGTCTGAAAACAGAACAGACCTGTCCCTTATTTCAAGATCCCTGTTTCACAAACTTTTGCAAATTTCTTTGCGCTTTCCCGGACCGTTCTTTGCTGCGTCTTGTAATCCATCTCGATCAGGCCGAACCTGGGGCCGAACCCCTTGTCCCATTCAAAATTGTCCAGAAGCGACCAGTAGAGATACCCTGTCACCGGTACGCCCTGCTCCATAGCCTTGTGGATACTCCGCAAGTGGCCGGCGATAAATTCCCACCGCATCATATCGTCCCCGGTGCAAATACCGTTCTCGGTGATCATGACGGGCAGGTTGTACTTTTTAAGCCTGAGCAACAAATCGCTCAGGCCTTCAGGGTAAATGTCCCAGCCCAGCGAATTCTTTTTCACCGGATGATGATCGCTTTCGCAGACATCCGCGATCAGATTACGGAGCCCCCATCTTTTTAGGTCCACCCGCTGACGCGAATAATAATTGATCCCGATGAAATCCAGCGCCTTATGCCGTACGAACTGATCGATCAGCCCCAGGTTGAACCACTTGTGGCGCAGGAATGCCGCAAATCTGTTTTTGACACTTGAGGTGCACGGCACAAAGGCCTGCATGTGCTGGGAAAAACTGACGGAAGGCTTCGGCAGGTCTAATTCCCTGTAAACCTTGTGGATCATGCGGTAGGCCTTGATGTGCGCCGCGGCCATATGGTCTTTAACGGCCGTCATCTTCCAGAATGACTTTTCCTGTGGCGGCCAAACTCCGAGAAAATAAGCGTGCGTGAAATAAATGGTGGGTTCGTTCAGCGTGATCCAATAGCGGACATGTTTCGCCAGCGCGCGGACTATGTGCTCCGAAAATCTTGAAAAATAATCCACGGACCGCTTATCCTGCCAGCCTCCCAGGTCAGCAAGCCAGACAGGATTTGTGAAATGGTGCAGCGTCACCACGGGTTCGATGTGCCGCGCTCTCAGGGCGAGAATAACGGCGACATAATGTTGGAGGGCGGCTTCGGAAAACTTCCCCTCTTCCGGCTCAACACGGCTCCATTCGATGGAGAGGCGGTGAGCGTTATGCCCAAGCCCTTTCGCGAGCTCAAAATCGAGCTCGTAAAGATCATAGTGGCGGCACGCGGCGCCGGAATTCTCTTTCCCAGCCTCTTTTTCCCAGCGCCACCAGTCCGAGCGGTCGTTACCGCCTTCGACCTGATACGCCGCCGTCGCCGCACCCCACAGGAAATCCTTCGGAAATGTGAGCATGCAAGGAGTATATCACGGCGAGATATGAGACGACAAACTCCAGGCCCAGCTTATAAGACTCTGGCCTATGGCCCATGGCTTTAAAGGCTATGGTCTATGGTTTCGGGTTGGGTTTCGGGGTTAGCGGGCCGATAATGGAATCATGCCCTGGCTCCAATTTTTTTCACTAAAGGTTGCCAGGACTATCCTGACTTTTATTTTCTTTTTCTTTAATGGCAGTCAGGATTGCCCCAATTTCCACCGAGTGGAAATTGATTGGAATTGGGACTAGCCCAATTAACCTTTAATTTTTCAATGGAGAATTGGTCATGCATTCGCTGATCCGGCAGATCAAAAAAACTTACGGCCTGGCCAAGCCTCATGAGCGAAAGACCGTGCTCGGCAATTTCGCCTCGCTTTCGGTCCTGCAGGCGATCACCTATGTCCTGCCGGTCCTCATTCTTCCCTATCTTTTCCGGGTGATCGGCCCGGAGAAATTCGGCCTGATCGCTTTCGCGCAGGCCTTTGTCCAGTATTTCATGATCCTCACCGATTACGGGTTCAGCATCTCCGCCACCAAAGAGATCTCTCTTTGTCAGCACGACCGGGCAGAGATCAGCAAGGTCTTTTCTTCGGTCATGACGGTCAAGATCGGTCTGGCGCTTTTGAGCCTCGTCCTTCTCAGCTGCGCCGTTTATTTCATCCCGAGGTTCAGGGACGACTGGATGGTCTACGCGCTGAGCTTCGGCATGGTCCTGGGGAACACTCTTTTTCCGGTCTGGTTCTTCCAGGGGACGGAAAAAATGAAATATATCGCCGACCTGAATATCGCGGGCGGCATCCTCATCGTGCTGGGGATCTTCTTTTCCGTCCGAGGGCCCGAGGATTACCTGAGAGTCCCTCTCATCATGTCTTCGGTGGGGATACTCACCGGTCTTTGGGGGCAATATATCGCCTTCAAACACTTAGGCGTTTCGTTCCGTTTTCCGGGATACACAAGCCTGCGGGGACAACTGACTGCGGGATGGAATATCTTTGTCTCGATCGTCGCGATCAACGCCTACACCACCACCCGTATTTTTGCCGTGGGCCTGCTCACCAACAATGTCACCACAGGATTTTATTCTATCGCCGAAAAGCTCGCGGGGCTTTGCCAGACCTTCCCGCTCGCCTCTTTTTCCCAAGCGCTTTTCCCGCGCCTGAGCAGGATCTTCCACAAGAGCAGGGCGCGCGCCTATGATTTCATGCAGCGGATCCAGCTCATCACGATCAATATCTCGCTCATCCTGCTTCCGCTGATATTTTTGTTCGCGAAGCCGATCATGAAAGTGATCCTGGGGGGGAATTATCCGGAGGCCGTGCTCTCCTTCAGGCTTCTGCTTGTCTCGGTGCTTTTTATCAGTTCCAACGCCTTCCGCATCCAGTTCCTGCTGGTCTGCGGCAAAACAGACCTCTACGCCAGGATCCATGTGATGATGGCGATGATCGGCCTGCCGGTGATCTTCCTTCTGACGCAAACCTTTTCGTATCTTGGGGCGGCGGTGGCGACGATCCTGATCGAGGGAGGCATTCTGGCCGTGACCTATTGGGTGGTCCGGAGAATGAAGTTTTCCTAGGAAATAAGGATTTCTGAAGTTTGTGGGGTCTTAGGGCTTTCCGGCAAAATATTTAATGGCCAGAAAACCGCCGATCAGCAACACGAGGAAGACGACGGAGAAAATATCGAAATATTTTTCGATCGTTTTTTCGACCCTTGCCCCGAAGACCCTCAGGACTCCCGCCACCAGGAAAAACCGGGCCCCGCGGCCGATGATCGACGCCAGGACCAGCACGGGAAGCGAGATCCGGAAAAGCCCTGCGGCGATCGTGATCACTTTATAGGGGATCGGAGTGAATGCCGCGGTAAAAACGGTCAGGAAGGCATTTTCAGCATATTTTTGGCCGACAAGTTCCATGGCCGGGCCGAGATGATAAGTTTCGACGATGAGTTTCCCTACCGTCTCATAGAGCGACCATCCGATCAAGTACCCTAAAAGGGCCCCAAGGACCGAGCCCGTGGTGCAGATCAGCGCATTCCGGATCCATTTCTTGCGGTCGGCCACGACCATGGCGATCAAGAGCACATCCGGAGGAACGGGAAAGAACGAACTTTCGATGAAGGCGATCGCGAAAAGAGCGTAGGGCGCTTGCGGGGTTTTACTCCAATGAAGCGTCCAGTCGTAGAGCTTTCGCATCCATCGCACCGGAGCCTTCAAAAAGCTTTCCACTATCGCCACGATCCTGTTCTCCCAAGTTGATGCCATTTTATGCCGCAAAGACCGGGCATTCTAGCATCCCGGGGGCGGATTCAGAACATAAAATAGCGTTGGGGAAAAGATCCTGGGCTTGATTTGTCTGGAGGGTGATGAAATCCCGGAGGTGGAAAATACCTGGGGGCTTCGTTCTCTATCCTTCGGAGGCATCCGCGAGCACGGTCTGCAGCAACGGAACGGACTTGGTGAGCTTGCCCAAACTTTTTTCGATCTTCGCCGCGGCTTCTTTCAAGGTCACTTTAAAAACAAAGGCGAACTCTCCCACAAGGCCTTTGATCGATTGTTCCAGCATTTGGCGCCTTCGTTGATCCCGGGCTTTTAATTTGTCCGCGGAAAAGGCCAGGATGTTCCTGGCAAGGATCCATTTAGGCTCCGTTTGAACGACGCTGCCGTCCCCGGCTTTCAGATAATTCAGGATCTCCCTGGCTTCTTTGGGTGAAATAAGCCTGTGAAAACCGGCCATTTCAAGATCGGTCACGGCTACCACAAAACGGACTTTCATTTTACTCATGACCCGCGGAACGATCGAATAGGCCAGGCTTTTCTTTCCCGCCTGCTGCTGCTCGATCACCCTTTCCACCCGGCAAAGGCCGTGCACGGAGTGGAACAACAGATCCCCATCAACGATCTTCTTAGGCTTCATAAAAGGCTTTCTTCAGGGGTTTGGGGTGACTGAAGGACCGGCAATCTCGGGAATGACTCCGGGATTCGCTGGGTCCGCCAAGGGGGCTTGTTCTTTTTTGTTCAGGCGTTTATTGCGTTTTTCTTCCTGCTTTTTCTTCCGCATTTCTTCTTTACGCCTTTTATCGCCTTTAAAATTTTGTCTCATGGAAGTCTCTAGTTTGAAAAACGCCTGTTCGAACTGCCAAGGGTTAACGATTGGGTGGAGAGTGAGATGAGAGTTGATGACAACGGACGGATTATAGCACGCTATCCCTGGAAACCCTAGGCTTTAATCCCGCGGGAATGAACGAATGAGAGGTATTTAAAGGTGTTACCGAAAAGACGAAGAAAGCAGATTTTTCTTTTGAACCTTCCAAAAGCGAATCTTTTTTTCAATGCCCACGATCACATAGATAATCAGGCAAACGCCCAGGATGCGCAGCCATGCGTCAAAGGACATGGGCGCTGAATGAAAAAGCTTGTTCATGGCGGGGATATAAATATAAAGCCATTGGGTCAAAACCATCATACCGACCCCCCAAAGGATCCAGGCGTTTGAAAAGAAACCAATCGCGAAAGCTGATTTCGTAAGAGACCGGCAGTTAAAAAGGTAGAACAGTTCTCCCATTACAAGCATGGTCGTGGCGACACTTCTTGCTTTTTCCAGCGACGCTCCCCGACTCAATTCCAACTCAAAAAGACCGAAAACCCCGGCCATAAGTAAAAGCCCCACATACAGAGTCCGGATCACGACATCCCGCGTCATGATCGGAAGCTTGGGGTCCTGCGGCGGACGATTCATGATCCCTTTCTCCCTCGGTTCAAAAGCCAGCATCATTCCGAGAAAGATCGCGGTGGTCATGTTCACCCACAGGATCTGCACGGGAAGAATGGGAAGCGCTGACCCCACAAAGATTGCCAGAAGAATGACAAGTCCTTCACTCAGATTCGTCGGGATGGTCCAGATAATAAACTTTTTAAGATTTTCAAAAACACAACGGCCTTCCTCGACCGCCGCTTCGATCGAAGCGAAGTTATCATCGGTCAGCACCATGTCCGCCGCCTCTTTGGCGACTTCGGTCCCTGTGATGCCCATGGCGATCCCGATATTCGCCTGTTTAAGCGCCGGCGCGTCATTCACGCCATCTCCGGTCATCGCCACAATATTTCCCAAAGATTGCAGGGCTTTGACCAAGCGAAGTTTTTGTTCCGGCGTCACGCGAGCGAAGACCGAGGCTTTGTCAGCAGCATCGATAAAAGCCGCGTCGTCCATCGCCTCGATCTGTTTCCCCGAAAATGAAACAAGGTCCTCGGAAGTGGCGGAGCGTTTTAAGCCCAGCTGCTTTGCGATCGCGGTCGCGGTCAGCACATGCAGTGTCAGACGCAAGCCGGTCGGCTTGACATAGTCCATCCAGATGTCACGCACGCCGATCCAGGCGTGGTAGAAGAGGCTGACAAAGAAGAGGAACGTCAGGAACTTGATCACGCCATTGG
>CAZGCC010000003.1:25235-29394 GCA_964524195.1 uncultured bacterium
GTGATCATCTTGACCCTCATCCCGGCTGTGTAACAGCTCCGAATGGCACGAATGGCTTCTTTCCTCGGGGGATCGATCATCCCCTGCAAGCCCAAAAAAACCAACTCTACGAGATCTTTGTGATCGAGAGAAACGGTTTGCGCCGCAGCCCCTTTTTTGGCAAACGCGAGGACACGCAATCCCTTCGAAGCCATCGCTTCAGCGCGCGCCAGAATGTCTTTTTTGTTCTGTGAATCTTCGCAACGCTCCAGAATCTTTTCAACAGAAACTTTGATGTAAATTACCGTCGGCTTGCCCGGCGCTGTTTCATGTAAGGTCGCCATATACTGGTGTTCCGATTCAAACGGGATCATGTCCACCCGCTTCATCCCAAAACCTGGCGCCCCCAGATCAACGCCCGCTTTTCTAGCCGAAACGATCAAAGCGCCTTCGGTGGGATCGCCCTCGACTTCGTAACGGCCGTTCTTTTCGATCAGCCGGGAGCTATTGCAAAGAAGACCCGCCACAAGACATTCCCTCAGGGGCGGTAAAGAAGTGGGATCAACCCTTCCGTCCCCCTGCCGTATTTCGCCGTCCGGAAGATAGCCGGCGCCGGTCACTTCATAAAGCTTCCCTTCCGCGAAGATCTCTTGAACGGTCATTTGATTTTCGGTCAAAGTGCCCGTTTTGTCCGAACAAATGATCATGGCGCTTCCCAGTGTTTCGACCGCGGGAAGTTTACGGATGATCGCGCGTCGTTTTGCCATTCGTGAAACACCAATGGCCAGCGTGATCGTCACCGCCGCCGGAAGCCCTTCCGGAATGGCTCCTACGGCCAAGGCAACCGCCGCCATAAACATTTCAACGGCCGGCTGGCCTCGCAACACTCCGACCAGAAATGTCAAAGCCGCCATACCTAAAATGATATAAAGAAGGAAATGACTGAAATGCGCTATCTTTTTTGTGAGAGGCGTGGCAAGGTCCTCAGCTGAGGAGATCAATTCCGAGATCTTGCCAACTTCGGTATGATCCCCCGTCGCCACAATCACCGCGCGGCCCTGGCCATAAGTCACAAGCCCCGAGGTGTAGACCATATCGACCCGATCCCCCAATCCCGTTCCTTCAGGCACGGGCTCCGTTTTCTTTTCGACCGGAAGAGATTCGCCGGTCAACGCGGACTCATTGACCTGGAGATCACGGATCTTAATAATGCGCATATCGGCAGGGACTTTGTCGCCGGAAGCGATGATGACAATGTCTCCGGGAACAAGCTCGGTGGAAGAAACATTTTTTTCAACGCCGCCTCGCAGAACCACAGTTTGTGTAGTCATAGAACGGGCCAGCGCCGCCAGCGCGTTAAGCGCTTTGGCCTCCTGGAGAAATCCCACGATCGAATTGATCAACACAACTCCGAAGATCACCCCGCTATCAACCCATTCCTTCAGGATCAAAGTGACCAGCGAAGCCGCGAGGAGGATGTAGACAAGCGGCTGGTTGAATTGCAGGAGAAAGCGAAGCCATGCGGGCTTCCCCTTTTTGGGAGTAAGAACATTCATCCCAAAAAGTTGTTGCCGCCGGATCACTTCTTCGTCCGACAAGCCCTTTTCGGCATCGACTTCCCAAAGCCTCAAAGCTTCAGAGATCGAAAGGCTGTGCCAGACTTTTTTTCTTAAGATCGCCGCTTCTTCCATGAGAGAATCTCTCTTAGGCTTTTTTCAGCTTTTCGAACTGTAGTTTTTCTTCATGTGTTTTAAAATATCCGAATCCGGAGAAAAAAGCAAGGTCGTCTTATCCTGAAATCCTTTTTCATAGGCCTCCAGACTGCGCACGAAAGTATAAAAATCCGGATCCTGCCCATAGGCCTCCGCATAAACTTTTGTGGCCACGGCATCACCCTCCCCGCGCAACTCCTGGCTCTCTTCATAAGCCTTCGCCATCAGGATCGTACGGGTTTTGTCTGTTTCGCCGCGGATCTTGAAAGCCTCTTCTTCTCCCTCGGAGCGGTATCTTTTCGCGATCCTCTGCCGTTCGGCTTTCATTCGCGCGAAAACGCTTTCCTGAACCTCCTGGGGAAGATCGGCCCGCTTGATCCTCACATCGACAAGCTCGATCCCGAATTTCGCGGCCTGTTTGCGCGCGTTCCCCGCGATGGTTTCCATGATATTTTCCCGCTCGCTAGCGATGATCTTGCCGAAATCGTGGCTCGCGAGTTCCCGGCGCATTTCGGAGAACACGATATCATCAAGCCGCGCCTTCGCACCCGCAAGGTCCCGCACGGTTTTGTAAAAAAGAAGCGGGTCCACGATCTTCCAGCGGGTCACATGGTCCGCCACGAGCCTCTTTTTGTCGAGCGTGAGATATTCCGCCGGAAGAGCGCCGCTTGTGAGGATCCTTTTTTCGAAAAAATTAGCCTGTTCAAAAAGAGGGATCTTGGCTTTCAAGCCCGGATCCTGAAGCGTTCGCCTGTATTCCCCAAGGCGGGTGATGATCACCTGATTGGTTTCATCCACGATAAAGATCGTGGAAGGTAAAAGGAACGCCGCCGAAAGGATCACGATTGGCCAAAACCTCAAAAGAGCTGCTGGAGTCATGACACCACCTCTTTCTTTCTGGAAAGCGCGCCGGGACCGGAATTCCCCTGGAGCGCGTCAAGGAATGAAGGATTCTGCAAAGGAAGGAGCGGCAAAACATTCGCTCCCGCCTGCGGATCGACGATCACCTTGTTCGCGGCCGGATAGATCCGCTCCAGGGTTTCGATCTGCAAACGGTTCCAGGTCACTTCTTTAGCCTTCTGGTACTCCCCGAGAAGGGCCTTAAAACGGGTGGCATCGCCCTGGGCCTTGAGCACTCGCTCTTCCTTGAAGGCTTCGGCGCCTCGCAACATCTTTTGCGCCTCTCCGCGCGCCCGCGGAATAATATCTTCCTGATATCCCTTCGCTTCATTGATCAGCCTCTCACGGTCTTCGCGCGCCCGGACCACTTCGTGGAACGCGTCTTTGACCTGGTCGGGAGGATCGACCACCTGGAGACGGACCTCCGTGATCATAAGCCCGGACTCATAGGCGTCCATCAGCCGTTGCAGAAATTCCCGCGTCTCTTCCTGGACCTTCTGACGGCCCACGGTGAGCACATCGTCAATGGTGGACCGGCCCACGGCGCTTCGGAGCGCCACTTCGGTCGCGGTGAAAAGAGTTCCGTCCGGATCGTAAAGCCGGAAAAGATATTTCACAGGATCGCTTACCTTGTATTGAACGATGATCTGGGCTTCGACCATGTTCTCATCTCCCGTGAGCATCATCGCATCCGAACGGCCGCCTGTGCGCCGGCTGAACGCGGTGTTTTCACGGCCTGACATTCCGAACCCGACCTCGATCCTTCGGACCTGTTCCACATTCACGATATCGGCTGTTTCAACCGGCCACGGCATCCGCCAATTAAGACCTGCGCTGGCCACCCGGACTTTTTCCCCGAATTGCCGGATAATTCCCTGTTCGCCAGGGCTGACGATAAAAAAACCGGTCGCCAACCATGCCCCCACGATCAAAACGGCAAGAAGGGGTACCATCCCCGGTTTTTTAATAAAATTGCTTATCCAATTAAGAACCTGTTCGTCAGGGCTTGCGTACTCAGCGGACATTTGCTACCTCCACGGTTATCGAAACGGTATTCTGCTGCTTGAAAATGAACGGTCCGTAACTATTTTCTTTAACATCCTAAGAAAAACATGAGGCTATACCGGCATTTTTGCAATACTGGCCTGAGCTTGCGACACAGCGGTTCCGGGAACCGCCACTCCAACGCCTTTCAGCAAATTCCCGTGAATATCTTTTTTGCCTTGCTCGTAAAGAATGCAGCCGATCCCTTCCTCGGTCAATCGCGCCCGGATCAGCCGGGCTTCCTCCATGGAAGCTGTCTCATAGACCTGTTTCCAAATTTCCCGAGGATCCCCTTTTGTTTGGGTCTCCCTGCCTTTAGAAAGGCTTGAAGGTCCCCCGCCGCCTAAGCTCCGACGGGTTGATACGAAATAAACAATGCCTGCCACAAGCAAAAGGTAAACGACGAATGTCGCCATGAAACGCTCCTTACAAAGAAATAAGCCTGAAAATATTTTTATTACAAAGTTTTCCGGAACCCTTCAAAAAAAATAGGCGGTCGCTTGACTTTTCCTTGTCAAATGGCG
>CAZGCC010000003.1:29404-44370 GCA_964524195.1 uncultured bacterium
GACCATCCAAACTGCTCCTCCCGGAGAAATCTCCAGGACCCCGTCCCAAGTTTTGCGATATTTTCCTCTAAGGCTCCGGGAAGGTCAAGCGGTATCGGTGGATGAATTTTCTTCGGAATTTTTTGAAGGCTCGGAAGCTGTTTTTTTCCTTTTGATCCCGGTAAAGATCGCCTTCACGGCATCCAGGTCCTTTTTGCTGACAAGCGCCAAAACAACATCCCCTTCTTCCAAAACGGAATTTCCTTTTGCGACAATGAATTTGTCATTCCTTCCGACAAGCACCGCCAGACTGTCCTGTGGAAAATTCAAGTCGTAGAGTTTTTTTCCGGAAGCGTCCCCGCCATAGGGAACCATGAACTCCAAAAGGTCCGCATCAACCCCCTCTTGCTGTTCAAACTCGAGAGGGTAGCGGGGTCTTCGCTGCAAAGGCGCGTGTAATCCCAGCCACTGGGATACGATGGGAATGCTTGTGCCCTGGATCAGCACGGAAACAAGCACCACAAAAAAAACGACATCAAAGATCAACTCCGAATTAGAGACCTTCGCAAGAAGCGGGAAAGTGGCCAGGACGATCGGCGCGGCCCCCCGGAGCCCCACCCAGGAGACCATGAGCTTCTCCTTGAACGGAATAAGAGGCAGGCACGCGAAAACGCCGATGGGCCTCGCCACGAAAAAGAGAACGAAAGCGGTCGCGATCCCTCCCCAGGCGATCGGGATCAACTGGGACGGAAAGACCAAAAGACCCAGCGTGACGAACATGGCGATCTGCATGAGCCACGCCAGACCGGCATGGAAACGGATCAAATTCCTTTTGTAGAAAAAATCTTTTCGCGAGAGAGCCAGACCCGTGACATACACGGCCAAAAAACCGTTCCCGCCAACGGTTTCTGCCGCGGCATACGCCAGCAAGGCGATAGAAAAAGTCAGGACGGCGTACAAACCTTCGTATTCCAGACGCAAACGATTGATGACCCGCAAAAGAATTTCCGAAAAGAGCCATCCCGCGACAAAACCGAAAGCCATTTGTTTGAAAAACATGCCGATCAGATAATACCAGGGCATGGCGGGATGCTGGATCAGTTGGATCATGCCAAGGGTCAGGAAAACGGCCATCGGGTCATTGCTCCCGGACTCCAGCTCCAGAAGAGGTCGGAGCTGCCCCTTCAGACTGATATTTCTTGATCTCAGGATGGAAAAAACCGCGGCAGCGTCCGTGGAAGAGATGATCGCTCCCAAAAGCAATCCGTCTTTCAGGGGGATCTTAAAGACCCAGGACGCGAAGCTCCCCACCACGAATGCCGTGATCAGGACCCCCAGCGTGGAAAGCGTGATCCCTTTTGCGAAAACCCGTTTGGCCTCGCTAAAGTCCGTCTCCAGTCCCCCCGAAAAAAGAATGAAAGAAAGAGCAATGATCCCGATGGTCTTGGCCAAAGCCGCATTATCGAAATAAATGCCGCCGATCCCTTCGGAGCCGGCCAAGACACCGATCGCAAGGAACAAAACGAGCGCGGGAATGCTGAACCGTTCCGAAAGCTTGCTTGATAGAACGCTCAGGAATAAAAGCAGCGCAACGGCGAGCACGATCTGTTCAGTCGCTATCCCCCACGAAACATTGAACACTGCATTTCCTCCTCCCCAAGGGCATTCAAAGATTATTTGCCAGAAGGTTTATTGAGACGGAACCAATAAAAAGTATGCGGCCCGAGCGTCAGAAAATAGGGCAATTCCCCGATCTTGGGGAATTTTACATTTCCCCACAACTCCAAAGGCTCCCAGCCATCAAAGCTTTTCAGGTCCAACTCCACGGGCTGCACATACCGCGAAAGATTGTTCACGATTAGAAGAGTCTCCTCCTCATAGGCTCGGATATAAGCCAGGATCTTCGGATTTTTATGGTGAAGGAATTCGATCGTGCCACGGCCAAAGGCTTTCAGGCTCTTGCGCACCCGGATCATCCGCTTCGTCCAATTGAGAAAAGATGATTGGGTCATGTTCTGTGCCTCGACATTGATCGCCTGATAGCCGTAAACAGGATCCGTGATCACCGGGGCATAAAGCTTGTCGGGGGTCACTGTCGAAAAACCCGCGTTCTTGTCCCCGTTCCACTGCATCGGTGTCCGCACCCCATTGCGGTCTCCGAGATGGATATTGTCTCCCATGCCGATCTCGTCGCCATAATAGATGATCGGCGTACCCGGCAGGCTGAACAAAAGACTGTTGAGAAGTTCCATCTGCCTTCTTCCGTTGTTCATAAGAGGCGCAAGCCGCCGCCGGATCCCTAAATTCAGCCTCGCTTTGGGGTCCGCCGCGTATTCCCGGTACATATAGTCCCGCTCTTCCTGGGTGACCATCTCGAGCGTCAATTCGTCATGATTGCGCAAGAAAAGCGCCCATTGGCAATTTTCGGGAATATGCGGGGTTTGACGCATGATCTCAAGGATCGGCGTATTGTCCTCTTTACGGATCGCCATGAAAATCCGCGGCATCAGCGGAAAATGGTAGGCCATATGGCATTCGTCCCCTTCTCCGAAATAGGGCCGGACATCCGCAGGCCACTGATTCGCTTCCGCCAAAAGGACCTTGTCCTTGAAATGCTTGTCGAGATGCGCGCGCACCGCTTTGAGGTAATCGTGCGTTTCGGGAAGATTCTCGCAACTTGTTCCTTCCCTTTCAAAAAGATAAGGGACCGCATCCAGCCGGAAACCGTCCACTCCCATCTTGAGCCAAAAGATCAGGACATCGAGCATGGCTTTCCGCACCTGGGGATTGCTGTAATTAAGGTCGGGCTGATGACTGAAGAACCGGTGCCAGTAGTACTGACTCGATACGGGGTCGTAGGTCCAGTTGGATTTTTCGGAATCGGTGAAAATGATCCGGGCGTCCTTATAGCGTTCCGGATGATCGCTCCAGATATAAAAATCCCGCTTGGGGGATTCTTTGGAGGGACGCGCTTCGGCAAACCAGGGATGGAGGTCTGAGGTGTGATTCATCACAAGTTCGATAAGGACCCGGATCCCGCGGCGGTGGGCTTCTTTGACGAAAGCCTGAAAGTCCTTCATCGTCCCGTATTCAGGCGCCACTTCCTCATAATGAGCGATATCATACCCGTCATCTTTCATCGGAGACCTGTAAAACGGCAGCAGCCAGATGCAATTGATCCCGAGGTCCTGGAGATAATCCAGTTTTTGGATCAATCCCTGAAAATCGCCATACCCGTTCCCGTTGCTGTCAAAAAAAGTCTTCACATGAAGCTCATAAATGATCGCGTCCTTGTACCAAAGGTCCTGGCCGCTCACGGGTGAACCCTCCTTAAATGAGCTCGCCGCAACTTGATCACCTGCTCCAGAAAGTCGAGCACTTCCCCCGGAGAATGGATGTAATATTTCGCGGCCGAAAGCGCCCGGGGATTTTCACTCACCTTGACGGTGATCCCGCCGCGCTGAAGGGCCTTGAACGCATCTTCATCCGTCCGGTCATCCCCTAAAAAAACAGGCAGGAAGCAGCCTTCCGAACGGTATTTTTTGAGAAGCCACCGTACGGCTTTTCCTTTGTCCCAGAGATGCTCCCGGGGCCGGATCTCCCAAACCTTTTTCCCCTCATGAATTTTGATTCTTCCAAGACGGAGCCATGGCACAAGGCTCTTTTGAAAATCCTGAAAAAGAGCGGCGACTTTTCCCTCAGGGACCAAACGATAATGCAGGCTGATCCCCAAAGTTTTATTTTCAAGAAGCATCCCTTGGACGGGACGCATATTTCGACGGAGTCCATCCCAAATGCGCGCCATGACCTTCGAAGCGTGCTTCACCGAGGGATGGCTCCAGGTAAAACCCTCCCCTTTCATCTCAAGTCCGTGATTGCCCACATAAGTGATCCCCGGAATAGACCCGGCCACGCGCTGGAGATCCAAAAGAGAGCGGCCGCTGATCACGGCGATCTGAACTCTTGGAAGGCGGCTTAGCTGGCGCAGGGTGGACTTCATAGCGAGCTTCAGGACAGCCCGTTCGGGCCTGGAAACAATAGGCGTTAGCGTTCCGTCATAATCGAAAAAAAAGAAAATTTTCGGCGCGAGGGCGATCCGTCCGGCAAGCTTGTCATTAAAACTGCGCATGGCATCATCTCCCGCTAAAAGGACCTTATGAGCGCGGTGATCATATCCGCCGCCCAGCGGTAAATATTGTATTCCCGGACGATCTGGCGCATTTTCCTCATCCGCTCCTTCTTTTCCTCCGGGAGCATCGTCAGCGCCTGGTGGATCGCCTCGGCGGTCTCTTCGACATCATAGGGATTGACCAAAAGCGCACTCGAGAATTCGTGACTGGCGCCCGTAAAGCGGCTCAGGATCAGGACGCCACCCTCATCCTCGCGGGCCGAGACGAATTCTTTGGCCACGAGGTTCATTCCGTCATGAAGCGAACTGACCAGACAAAAATCCGCAAGACGGTAGAAGTCGTAGATCTTCTTTTGGTTATGGTGTTCTTCCAGAAACAGGATCGGCTTGTAACTTCCCTTTTGGAACCGTTGGTTGATCTTCTCCACCAATTCCTCGACCTCTTTTAAATGATTCTGATAACTTGCGATCAAAGTCCTTGAAGGCGCTCCAAGCTCCACAAAAACAAGTTCGCCCTGCAACTGGGGATATTTTTCGAGGACTCGTTCGATCGCTCGGAATCGCTCTAAAAGCCCTTTGGTGTAATCGATACGGTCGACGCCCAGGCCGACCTTCTTATCCTTGAGCCCGTAATCCTGTTTCAGCTTTTCAAGGGGATCCTTCCCGGGCTCCTGAAGCGCGGTGTTGGGAGCTCCGGAGATGCTGATCGGGAACGGCCGCACGGAACTTGATTTTCCGCTGCGGGTCACTTCAAAACTCGCCCAGTTGATCTTGCATTCAAGCGCGCGATCGACCGTATCAAGAAAATTGTTGCAGTGGAACTGCGTGTGGAAACCGATGATGTCGCTTCCGAGCATGCCTTCCAGGATCTCTTCCTGCCACGGACAGATCCCGAAGGCTTCCGTGTTGGGCCAGGGAATATGCCAGAAGATCGCGATCTTCGCATCAGGTCTTTTTTCCTTGATCATTT
This sequence comes from uncultured bacterium, assembly GCA_964524195.1. Classification (GTDB taxonomy): domain Bacteria; phylum Omnitrophota; class Omnitrophia; order Omnitrophales; family Aquincolibacteriaceae; genus Aquincolibacterium. The sequence goes on from CAZGCC010000003.1 coordinate 34,483, forward strand.
TCGGAAGAAGCGCGAAGTGATAATCCTGGATAAGGATCAAAGGCGGATCATCCCCCAGCTCTTCGAGAAGAGCTTCGGCGAATTTCCGGTTCACTTTTTTGTACCAGTCCCAATCCTCGATACGGAAAATAGGCCGCACATGGCTGATATGGCAAAGAGGCCATAACCCTTCGTTAGAAAACCCGTAGTAATATCCTTTTTCTTCTTCTTCCGTAAGCCAGATCCGCTTTAAAGTAAAGGAAGGCTTCCAGGGCGGGACCTGGACCTTGTTTTTCTTATCCACGACCTCCCGGTCGGCATCGCCGGCGCCGTGTCCGATCCAGAGGCCTCCGGTCGCCTGCAGCACCGGATCCAGAGCCGTCACCACACCACTCGCGGGGGTGATACATTCGATCTCATTTCCTTTTTTCTGATGAATATAGGGCTCACGGTTCGAGATCACATAAAGTTTCCTGCCGTGAAGCTGGGATTGTAAATAATCCTTCAGCCGCTCTTTGGTCCAAACCGTCCCCTCGGCATTAACCAGCCGGGACTGCTCCATCAAGTCAAGCTTGGTCGCTTTAAGACTGGCCGCCATATGGCTGACCCCGTAAAGAAGTTTCTCGATATCGCCCTGTCCCTTGTCCTCCGCGGGCTTTGCTCCGGGCTCCCCGCCGAGGGTTCTTTGAACCATCGCCCCAATGCGCGCGATCGGTCCCGTCACGCTCCAACGAACGACCAAAAGCGACACGATCGAAAGGATCGCCGCAAGGATCGAAAAAGTGATCGCGGAATTTTTCCAGAATTGCTGGATCTGCGCGACAATAAAACTCCGGTCATGGATCAGGCCCAAAGCGCCAACCACCTGATCCTCTTTGACGAGCGGTACAGCGTGAAAATTGACTTTCAGCTCACCCCACTTACGGTTAATATCCACCGGCGCGTTCTCTTCGATGACTTTAAGCGAATCCTTCTTAAAAAATTCTTCCTGGGCCAACTCGGCCGGGAGCGCAAGCCGCGGACCTTCTTTCATATCCACCACAAGGCCGATCAACCTTGTGTGCCCTTTGAATTTTTCGATAAATTTCTGGATCCTGTCAGGTTGATCGGTCCGCTCCAGATAGGTTTCGACGGCTTCCTTGAAGGTCTTTGCAAGAACCGTGGCCCGAAGCCGGAGCTCTTCATTCAAGCGTTTCTCTTCGTGCTGGACCTGAAAATACGCGAACGACACCACCACAAGGATCGTCGCGATCAAAAGGGAAACGATCAACCGAAGCGTTATTTTCATGATCCAGCTCCCTTCTCGCTTTTTTTCAAGCCTTCGCCCTGGTTGGCGCCCCAATAAAGCGTCCTGTGCGGGAACGGGATCTCGATCCCGAGCTCATCAAAACGATTCTTGAGCCGCCGGCGGTATTCCCTCGCCACTTCCCACTGCTTGATCGGAAGCGTCTTCATGCGGCACTTGATGATCACGGCCGAATCGACAAAAGCATCCACTCCCAGCATCTCCATGTCCTCGAGGATCAACTTCCCGAAGTAAGGATCTTTTCGCATTCCTTGGGCAACTTCCTTCATAACCCTCATGACATCATCGACCTTTTCTTTGTACGCGACACCGATATCGAAAAGCGCCTGGGAATAACCTTTCGTGAAATTGATGACCGTCTTGATCTCGCCGTTCGGAATAAAGATGACGCGGCCTTCCAGATCGCGCAATTGCGTGACCCGCAGGTTCATGGACTCCACCAGCCCTCCAAGCTCCCCGATCTTCACAACATCGTTCACGCGGAACTGGCCTTCAAAAAGAATGAAGACCCCGTTGATGAGGTCCCGGATGAGATATTGCCCCCCGAACCCCAAGGCGAGTCCCGCGATCCCGGCGCCGGCAAGAAGCGGCGCGACATCGATCCCGAAATTTTCCAGAAGCATATAAAGGCCCAGCCCGACGATCAGGATCGTGCCAAGCCATTTCAAGACATGAGAAAATGTTTTCAGGCGCAGAACGGATTCGTTTTCACGGGCCAATTCGCCCGTTGAAAGGAATTGCTCGAACCTTTTCAGGGCGAATTTCAGCGCGATAAAAAGACCCCAGCACAAAGCCAGGATCACTAGCGGCTTCCAGGCTTTGCTCTCCCAGGCCGCACGCAAAATCTCATTCCACTTCAGGCCGAATACTTCCATGTTTTCCATCCCTTCATTATGCATTTAAAAATGTCTTTGATCCGCCGACCTCAAATGAACGCGCGCTTGTGCTACTTATGTTTATTATCGTCCTTGCGCGACCGGATCGCCACAAAAACAACGAAGCAAACAACCACCCCCACGACTACATAAACAGGCCCGTCCCGAAACAACCACTCCATGATAACCTCCTTTGAGCTGGGGCCCTCAAAATAAAAAAGGCCGCATTCTGACATTTTCGTCAGATGGCGGCCCGACCATCCCTACTGCTCCTCCAGGCCAATGCCTGGACCCCCTACGAATTCCGAGAGCTATTTTCTTCTGCTGCTCCAAGAAGGTCAAGTCTTATTGAAAAATAAGCTAAAAACCGACGCCGCTTGGGGTTCGATCGAAAAAAGATCTTGCCTTTACGCGGTAGAAAACTTTATCTTGCGGGAGAATCGAAAAGGAAGACCTGGGGACGGTTCTCCTGAAAATTCCGGAGGATCCATTCGCTTAAAAAAAGCAACACGCGCCGCCCCTGTTCGTCACGCGCCAGCGCCACGCCGTAGGAAAGGGAATCCGCCAGTTCGGAATCGATTAAGTCGCACTCAGCCCATTTTAAGATCTTCCACGGCAGCATTTCAAGTTGGGACTCGGCGCCATATTCTTCCTTCAGGCGGTATTGCAGCACTTCATATTGAAGCGGACCCACAGCCCCCAAAAGCGCAATGTTGGGATTGGCCGGTTTTATCCAGCTAAACACCTGCACGATATCCTCAGCCAGCAGATGTTCCAGTCCTTTACGGAAAGGCTTGTACTTCCCGGGTGAGGGGTTGTGGATCTGGGCAAAACATTCGGGGGCAAAGCGGGGAATGTCGTTGAACACGATCGAAGGGTCTTCGCTCATGGTATCCCCCACGCGAAAATCTGCCTTCACGGCAAACCCGACGATATCCCCCGGATAAGCCTCGTTGACGGTTTCGCGGCTTTGTCCTAAAAGCGTGTGAGACCCCGCGATCCGGATCTTCTTTCCCGTCCTTGTGTTATAGGCGTCCATATCCCGGATAAATTTCCCGGAACAAATGCGTAAAAAAGCGATCCGGTCACGGTGCATCGGATTCATGTTCGTCTGAATCTTGAAAATAAAACCGGAAAAATCTTTGGAAACAACGGGGATCGACCGCTCTCCCGCTTTCCGTTCCGCGGGACCCGAAGAATACTTGATAAATCCGTCGAGTAAAAGTTGAACGCCGAAATTATTGGCGGCACTTCCAAAGAAGACAGGGGTTGTTTTCCCCTGGAGCACGGATTCAGACGAAAAATCCACATGCGCCGTGTCCAGAAGCTCCAGTTCCTCCGCGGCATGGCGATACGATTCTTCATCCACGATCTTTTGTACCGCGGGATCCGAAAACCCGTGGATCGACACGGGAGCCTTATAGGCGCCCCCCGGCACCTTTTCAAAAAGATGAACTTCTTTCCCAAGGCGGTCATAAACCCCCCGGAATTCCCTGCCATTCCCCAAAGGCCAATTGACCGGATAAGCATGGATCCCAAGCACGGTTTCCAGCTCATCGATCAGGGCCAGCGGTGACAAGCCGGGACGGTCGAGCTTGTTCATGAAAGTAAAGATCGGGATCCCCCGGTGACGGCAGATCTCAAAAAGTTTGCGGGTCTGGGCCTCGATGCCTTTCCCGGAATCGATCACCATCACGACCGCATCGACCGCCATCAACACGCGGTAAGTGTCCTCGGAGAAATCCTTGTGGCCGGGGGTATCAAGAAGATTAACGCGCCAGGGGCCGTAATCGAATTGAAGCAGGGTTGAGCTGATGGAAATGCCGCGTTTTTTTTCCATCTCCATCCAGTCGGAGGCTGTCTCCCGTTCCTGTTTGCGGGCCGTCACCGATCCGGCAAGCTGCACCGCGCCGCCGTAGAGAAGGAATTTCTCCGTAAGCGTCGTTTTGCCGGCATCCGGATGCGAAATGATCGCGAAAGTCCGCCGCCTTAAGACTTCTTCCTGGATGGAACCGCTAGGCATATCTTGAAAAGTCTCCTTTTGAAATTACCCAAAACTCACAAGTTTCACGAACGCTTCACACATTGAATGCCAACACTACGCTTCCGGGATCGCCAAAATCCGTTCCGCTGAAATGAACCTGTAGAACAGCCATGCCGGCAGGCATGACAGCCTGTCATGCGAAAATTACGGCGGGGTAATGTTTTGTCCGGAGTTGAGAAGAGAAGGAGTGCGAATCATGACCGACATTATAAAAAGAGATCGCTGATTTGTGTAGTTAAACTTTCAGAGAGTTCTAAATTGCGAACTGAACCAATCGCCCTTTGGTTTTTAAGTCATAAAAATCAAAATCGGATCGGATCCTCTCCAGGGTCTTCCGGTGGAAAAAAAAGACATGGGTCGGATCATTTCGATAATACCAGGTCTTAAAATTGACCGCCTCGGAATAAAGCTCGGTCATGCAGAAGAGAGCGCCCCCGGGTTTCAAAAGGGATCTTAGTTGTTTAAATTCTTTGGCCGGAGCATGAAAATGCTCGATGACTTCGCAGCAAGCGATAAAGTCGTACTTCCCCTCCAGTTTCTGACGATCATTCCAAAAGAACGGATCGTAAAGTTCGATCGCATAGCCTTCATCGCGCAAGAGCTTGGCGATCACAGGCCCGGGGCCCGCGCCATAATCAAGGCCTTGATGTGCCCGTCCGAACCTTTGCCTGATCTCCGACACGATCGGGTCTACGAACTTCTGGTACGCGGGATCTTCCACATCATTGTTGTGCTCCAAATACCGGGCGTGTTCCTTCTCTTTTGAAAGACGGCATGCGGGATCCAAAAAGATGCCCAGACACTCTTTGCAGCGATAATATTTCTTCGGAGCGTCGGTGAAAAAAAGTTCCGCGATGCCGCCGCACAGCAAACACGCTTTTTCATCCATGATTTCATTCGCTCCGAGATCATCCGATCTTGACTTCTGCCGAATGTTCTACTCTATCATCGCTGAGCCGTATGGACTTCTCTTCCTGCTCGACTCCGTCCACGAGCACGGAAACCACGCGGCCTGAAGGTCCCACACGGAGAAAGGTAATGTGATAGAAAGTTTCTCGATACCGGTAATGCAGCTTCCAAGAGAACCAATCCTCATGCAGGCATGGCTCAAAATAAAGCCGGTCCGCTTTCAACCGGATCCCCAGCAAATATTTTACGATCAATTGATACATCCAGGACGCGGATCCCGTATACCAAGTCCATCCTCCGCGCCCAGCGAGGGCCGTCGAGGCATAAATGTCCGCGGGCATCACGAACGGTTCGACTTTGTAAACAGCGCACTTCTCCGCAGTGTCGGAATGATGCACCGGATTGATCATATTCATCAATTCCCAAGCCCGCTTCTTATCCCCCAAACCCGCGAATGCGATCGCCGCCCAGACCGCGGCGTGCGTATACTGCCCGCCGTTCTCCCGAACGCCGGGAACATAACCTTTGATATATCCCGGGTTGGGCAAAGCCTTGTTAAACGGCGGCTCAAATAACTTGATGAGCGCGTGTTTCCTGTCGACAAGCCGGTGGTCTACCTGCTCCATGGCCTTGCGAGCCCTTTCTCTCTGGGCCGCACCGGAGAGAACCGCCCATGACTGCGGGATCGAATCGATCCGGCATTCACTGTTCAGGGAAGAACCCAGGGGATCCCCGCTATCAAAATAGGCCCTGCGGTACCACTCGCCGTCCCAAGCATGGGTTTCAATGTTCTGACTAAGTTTTCCGGCTTCCGCAATACAAAACTCTGAAAAAACTTTATCTCCATAACGGGCCGCCAAAGTCGACATGGCTCTAAGGACATCATAAAGAAAAAAAGCAAGCCAGACGCTTTCACCTTTGCCCTCACTCCCGACCAGATTCATCCCGTCATTCCAGTCCCCGCTGCCCATAAGAGGAAGGCCATGCGCCCCGAACCTCAGCCCTCTTTTAACGCTTAAAACACAATGCTCATACAAGGTCCCGGCCTGGGCCGAAGCTCGCGGCTTGTCGTAGTACGACTCTTCATTAGGCTTGACCGGGGGCCCTTCCAAAAACCCGATCGTCTCATCGAGTATCCCCGTATCTCCGATCTCGTCAACATAGAGACAGGTCACAAACGGAAGCCATAAATAATCATCCGAACAGTGGCTCCGGACCCCGCAGCCGGAAGGCGGGTGCCACCAATGCTGAACATCTCCTTCCACGAACTGGTGCCCGGAAAAATCCAGCAGTTTTTCCCGGATCATCTCCGGCTTTGAGTAGATCAGGGCCATGACATCCTGAAGCTGGTCCCGAAAACCGAAAGCCCCTCCGGATTGACAAAAACCGCTTCGCCCCATCAGGCGGCAGCTTATCACCTGATACTGTAACCATCCGTTCACAAGAAAATTGATCGAAGCATCGGGGGTTTCCACATACAAAACACCCAGAGTCCGTTTCCAGTCCTCCCACACCTTTTCAAGTTCCTGCCGCGCAGCCGCGATCCCGTTAAAACGCCGCAGAAGGTCCCGAGCCTCATCGACTGTTTTTCCCGCGCCGAAAGTGAACAGGATCTCTTTTTCTTGGTCATCCTCAAGTTCAAACTTAACCTGGGTCGCGGCACAAGGATCGATTCCCGCTCCCACTTTCCCGGAAAGCTTGTCCCTTCGCATCACAAACGGCGAGGCCATCGTCCCGTTCCTTCCGATAAACTCAAGCCGGTCGCCGCTTACAAAGCGCGACGGTTCGCTGACATCCAAAAAAACAGCCCGGTCCGGAAATTCCTTGTTATAAGGATTACGGGCGAGAAGCGCGCCGCTTTTGGGATCGATCTCGGTCACGATGTGCGTATGGTATTTATCCCGGAAAGTTCCCAGAACCAGTTCGTAATAGGCCGTCGCAGAAAGATGCCGCCGCCGGCCGGAGATGTTCCGGATTTTCAGGATCGAAAATTTGACGCTCTCCTCCAAGGAAACGAACACCGTCAATTCCGAAACGATTCCGTTTTCAACATGCTCAAAAACACTGTACCCGAATCCATGACGCGAGATGTAACGGGTCTTTCCGGTCGCGGGAAGCGGGGTTGGAGACCAAAATCTTCCGCTCTCGTCATCGCGGATATAAAAAGCCTCGCCGGAAGCGTCCGAAACGGGGTCGTTTTTCCAGGGGGTTAAACGGAATTCATGCGCGTTCTCACTCCATGTATAGGCGCTGCCGCTTTCAGAGACCACCGTGCCGAAGTGCCGGTTCGCCATCACATTGACCCATGGGGCAGGAGTCGTCATGGAACGCGAAGTCATGATCACATATTCCCTTCCATCCCGGGTAAACCCCCCCAGTCCGTTAAAATAAACCAGATCGGAACGCTCCGCGAGACCTTGATCCTTTTCGCCGGAAGCATCCTTCCGGGTAGGGACCAAGGGAAGAAAATTCACCTTGGGTTGCGTCATGTCCTCCAACTGCTCGGCCAGCGTGCCTCCCCGGTCGGAGATAATGATCCTCGCGACCGTTTGCATGAGGATGCGGTCTTCCTCTGACATTTGATCGGCGCGTTTTAAAAAAATGCCCCCCTTTCGCCCCGTTTTTTCCTCAATCGCCGCGGCGATCAACCCGCTGATCCGCTCTCCCAGGCTATCGCGGTAAATAGAACTGTCTTCATTCCAGATAACCAGATCGACAGCCAACCCTTTCATGAGCCAATAAGCGTGGGCCTGCATCATCTGCACGACCAGGTCAAGGTTATCCTGATTTTCGATTCGCACCAAAACGATCGGAAGATCTCCCGAAATGCTGTATCCCCAAAGGTCGGACTGGCCCCGGTTATTCCGCCTCAAAACACTCGCGCTCGCTCTCCACGAAGGATTCGCGTACAAAATAGCGCTTGCCAGACGGCCGTACAGCTGGGCAGACGCCTCTGTCGCATTGATCTGCTGCAAGGCGACTTGCCCATGCGTCCAGGCTAAATTAAAAACGCGGTCGGCCAGATTCCGGTCCCTGTATTTCTCCATAAGCGCCTGCGCGCCTTCGCGGCTCTCGCACATTCCGGTCACATAATCGACCACAGCGGATTCGTCGGGCGCCAGTTCGATCCGGGTCCGTATCGAAACGATAGGATCAAGCACGGACCCCTCACTGTCAGAAAGAGGGCCGTGTCCCTCCATCGCTACGGGATGCATGACCGTGCGACCTCGCCCTATGAATTTACTGCGATCCGTCTCATAGGACGCGCCTACAACCGCATCCCCATGAACCGCCATCAGATGCAACGCCCAGGGAAATGCTTCTTTGTCAGACCGGGGCCTTCTTCTGCAAAGGATCGCCTGATGAGACCTGATGATCTCGGTTTCGACGAACAGATTGCTGAATGCCCGGTGCGCCTGATCGCTCGCGGGATCATTCAAAACGACCTCGGCGTAGCTGGTCACTTCGATTAGACGCCTGTTGCTAGACCGGTTGGTGATCGTGACCCGGCGAAGCTCGATATCGTCTTCGGGAGAAACTGCGATCTCCGTATGCGTATCGATCTGGTGATCGCGCCGTTTGAATTCCACCCAGGCTTGGGAAAATAGCGCCTCATAGTTCTTGGGTTTTTTTTGAGTCGGCTGATAGGCGGAAGACCAGAACTGGCCGGAATCCAGATCGCGGAAGTAAATGAAAGTTCCATCGTTATCGAGCGCGGAATCCTCGCTCCATCGCGTTACGGCCAGGTCTTGCCAACGGCTGTAACCTCCTCCCGAGTTGGTAACCATGACATGATACCGGCCATTAGAGAGAGGATGGACTTCAGGCACCGGTGTTTGAGGAGTCGTAAATACACGCAAAAGCGTTTCCCGATCCCCGAATCTTCGCAACATCCCGGTCACTTCAAAATCATAGAGAAAAGGTTCGGCGGTGGGAACTCGTTCCTGTAAAAGAAGCTCTGTGGATTTGAACATCGGCTCCCCAAGAAAGCGCCGCTGCATGGGGCGATCCAGCAGGACATAGGCAAGAGACAAAAGGCTCATCCCCTGATGATGAGCCATGTAGGAACGAACAACGGCATGCGTTTCATCAGGAGCAAGTCGCGCGGGAGTATAATCAACCGCTTCATAGAAACCGTAGATCCCCTCCGCTCCTTCAGAAGACAAGCGCTCGAGATTCTCGCAGGCCTTTTCGGGTTCCACCATCAAAGCCAGCATGGAAGCATAGGGAGCCACGACCAGGTCTTCGGCAAGCCCTCTTTTGAAACCCATATCCGGAACGCCGAACGAATGATACTGATAGACCATGTTCGCATCGATCTTGTTGTAGCCGGACTCAGAGATCCCCCAGGGGATATTGTTCTTAGCCGCATAGCGCATCTGGCCGCTCACCACGGCTTTGTAGGTCCTGTCGAGTAGACTTCCCTCGTAGCTCGGCATTACCAGGAGAGGCATCAGATACTCGAACATCGACCCGCCCCACGAAACCAGGACGGGATCTCCTTCGGATTTTGAGATCATCCTTCCGAGCTTGAACCAGTGGTCCTGCGGCATTCTCCCTTGAGCGATCGCGACAAAGCTGCAGAGCCGGGCCTCGGAGGCTAAAAGGTCGTAGCAACCGCGGTCGATCTTATGTTCGCTGACATTGTATCCAATGGAAAGAAGGTGAGAACCCTTGTCATACAAGAATTCATATTCAACTCCGGAGACTTCACTGCACCGAAGCATGATGTAATCGATCGCTTTAATTCTATCCGCGGACCTTGTCCCCGCCTC
>CAZGCC010000004.1:0-7660 GCA_964524195.1 uncultured bacterium
CATGCGGGAGAGAAGACTGCCCGTGAACGAGGGTGGGACTTGTTGCAGGTTTTTTTTTATATCTCTTCGACGATGGCGGATGCCGTGCGGTAATCGAAGAGAGTTTGCTCAATGCTATTATCGTCAGGTTTTAAGGAGGTGGTAGATATGGACAAGAGCCGAGCGGAAGCGCTCAAAGTAAAGCCGGGACTTCGCAAAGGTTATGGGCTGATGAAATGCCCCAAGCAGGGTTGCGAGCATGTCCTTTGTGAGATGTCTAAACGATTCTGGCACACGGGGCAGGTCGAAAGAATTGTCTGCCCGAAGTGCGCTCGTTCGGCCTCTCTTATCGCCTGTCTCCAGACAGAAAACGACGCGGGTGAGCTTCAGGTGCGTTACTGGTGTCCCCATTGCCATGCCATTTTTGAGCGGGTGATGTTTGGCGTCCGGGAATATTGCGGAGGCTGCCAAACCTATCACAATATTTACTTTGGGCTATCCTTGTCTTTTCTTCCGGTGCAACCCACTCAGGGTGACTCAGTTTCAACGGGTTAATGTCTCCGCGGCTTGGATCATTTCTCGCCTCCGCACCCGCTCACGCCTCATTAGCGGCCCTATACACTATTTTCAGGGCCTACCCCCCGCTCGACCACGCTCTCTCGTCTTAAAGTTGGTACTCGAGACCGTGGTCGAGCGGGATATCCGGCATGAGCGGATGCGGAGGCTTCCCTCCAAAATGAATACAAAAAGGTTCGCAAAAATATATTTCTAGTATGAAAAAGTTCGCAAAACATGAAAGGCCCATTCTTAACTCAATGTCCTATGAGAGCATAAAATTTACAAAGCCCAGTCCAAAGCCTGGGATCTAAAACGCGGACCTAAAGCCGCAGAAGTGAAAGGGAGATCAAGCGATGAAGAACATGGAAATTCAAGATAGACGTCCGTTCTCTCCAAACGTCAAGATGGTTTCCAGAGAAGCGTTACACCAGTTTGTAGCATGGTTCAAAGCGGGGATAGGTCTTGGGTTGATGCTTTTTACGGCACTCACCACCTTCTCGGTTTTGTCTCATGGCGCAAATTGGATCGAGGGATCGGCAAAGCAAAGTCAGATAAGGGAACCCAGACAGGGTGGCAATCCTGTGCTTCCTAAAACCGATTATGTGATGCCGGTCCGTGTTTTGCGTAGTACGTCTGTGGCGCAAAAAAGCCAGGATGATTACAGAATGTTCCATGAGCAGGCCCGTCTTGTGACCGACTTGACGGATAACCTGTCGCGGACGGTAAGCAGACTGGCCAAGTAAACAGCCGGAAAAGGGGAGAGGCCTTGAGCTTCTCCCCTTGGTACGGGGTGTGTATGAGGCGAGGAGGATCTTTCAGAAGATCAGGAGGAGCAGTGTGTCAGGAGACCTGGGAAATCATGAAACTCAGAGCGCGGAAGATCCGGTAAAAGACAAGTCACCCGTGGTCTTGACGGACCGGGATATCGCGGTGTTTCAGTTCGTGCATGAGCAGCGATACGTCTGCTACAACCAGATCAAGGACGGGTTCTGGAAAGAACGATCTCCGGACGCGAAAGCTTGCTGGCACCGGGTCGGGAGACTCGTCGGGGCGGGTTATCTGACAAAAGAATACAGTGGGAAACAAGGGACCGACGTCTATTTCGCTTCTAAAACGGCCGTCGAAGTGCTTAAGGCAAAGTCCCTTGACTCGGGGCTTGAAGTGGCGGAGCCGACCCCGTATTTTGACAGGAACATTTCCCATGACCTGCACGTCAATAATCTCAGGATCCATTTCCGTGAGATGGGGCTCTACCAGTGGACAAGCGAAAGGATCCTCTTTGAACGGGATCATCTCTTTCGCAGGCCGGACGCGGTACTTACGATCCGGGGGCGCAAGGTCGCCCTTGAGTTCGAGAACGGGATCACGAAGGGGAGGGATCGTTACCGGGATCTCTTCAATTACTATGATTTCTCGGAGAGCTACCGGCTTCTCTTTGTGATCGTTCGGGGGGATCTCCGCGACTGGCTCATGGAATTTGATTATGACGCACGGAAGATATGGTTTGTGGACTACAAAAAACTGATGAAAGAAAAGGAGAAGGTGCTCTTCGCGAACAAAAGAGGGGAATTTGAACTGAGCCGCCTGCTTTAGGGGACCCGAAATGACATATGTCAAAAATTCAAGCAAGAACGGAACCTTGGGTCGTACGCTTCCTCGGGGGAGTATTTGCTTCCGTACCGCTCGCGCTCGCGGGGGTACTTCTCGCGCTCGGACTCAAAGTCAAAAACAGGTGGTTCCGGAGGGGCTTTTTCGCGGCATCGCTTGCTCTTTCGATTACGAGCGCGCTTTCCTTTAGCCGCGTTCAGGATCTTCTGCTTGTAGCTTTTAGCGGGGCAGGGAATCCAACGGGCGGGACGGCTTTAAAGCTCGGGCTATTTTATTTCCTCTACGTGATCGTGTCGCTTCCCGTGTTTCTCGTGATCGCTTATCTGGGAAGCCATGAAAAGCTGTTTAAGGCGGAATCCGCGAGGCGCGACCCGGGGCCCTTTAGGATGCGTTACCAGCGGCACAAGTCCTCGTATTTCCAGTCCTATCTCGGAGAGAGCCTCTCAAGGGCCCATTCCCTTTTCCTCACAAACGACCAGCGGGAGATGCATATGCAGGTCGTGGGCTCCACCGGGACCGGGAAGACGGAGTCCGTCCTTCTTCCTATGCTCACGCATGACATCCATCACGGGAAAGGCGCCATTATAATCGACGGGAAAGGGGATCTGGAGCTCCTTGACCGCATCCACTACAGCGTCAAAAAACGGGGGCGGATGAATGACTTTTACTTCTTCTCACTCGCCCATCCGAAAAACTCCAATACCTATAACCCGCTTCTAAGGGGGAATGCCACGGAACTGAAGGATAAGATCGTGGGGAGCATGGCCTGGAGCGAGGAATTCTACCGGCGGATGGCGGAACAGGCGGCTTTGGCGATCCTGAATGCGCTGCTTATCACAAACCGCAAGATCACGTTCCGGACGCTTCACGCCTGCCTTACGGACGTTAGATCCTTGGAAACGCTCGCGGATGCTACCAAGCCCAAAGACGCGGTCCTGCAGATGGACTTGGTCAACATGATCGATAATTTCAAGACGAGCCAAAAGTTCCTCTCGGGGCTCATGGCCGACCTCTATCTGTCGTCCAGGAGCGAATTCTCCGATCTCCTCGATGTCGAAAGTCCTGATATCGATCTCCTTAAGCTTTATCAGGAAAATAAGATCGCCTACTTTGCGCTCGATCTGCAAGGGTACGGGGATACGGCCAAGCGTATGGGGAGGATGATCTTGCAGGACCTCAAGACCGTCTCAAGCTACATCCAGTCGAACGTTCCTGCGTCCAAGAGGCGTTTCTTCCCGGTCTTTATTGACGATGCCGCGAGCTTCCTCGATCTCGGGTTCGTGGATTTTCTTAATAAATCCAGGGCCTCAAGGATCGCGATCGCGCTTTTTCATCAGTCGCTTGGGGACCTCTTCTTTCGAGCCGCGCCGAATTTCCAGCAGCAGGTGATCGAGAATACGAACGTCAAGGTGATCCTCCGGCAGGACGATCCCTACGCGGTCGAGAAGTTTTCAAAGATCGCGGGAACGCGCCGGACCCTGATCCCCACCTATCAGACCGAAGAAGGCATTACGGGAAAGGGACTCACCGGCACGGGATCCGTTCGCGAGGGTCAGACCTTCAAGATCGAACCGGATCTGATCCGCGCACTTAAGCGGGGGGAGGCGATTGTTATATGGAAAAGCCCGGGATTTCTGGCCGAGCACATGAAACTGGATTTCTTCGGGCATCCGCCCTATCCGGGGATATTCAAACCCCTCAGAGAAAAAGAATCCGACAAGAAAGCAACAGCGCCGAAAGTAATCCCACCGCCAGAGGAACCGAAGACTCCGGGTGGCACCATGCCGCCCGATGTTTCAGACCCTTTAAGTTTTATCCGCGAGATCGAAACAAAACCCGCCATTCAAGAGCAGTAAAACTTCTCTAACAGCCTTAACGTAAAGAGGGGGAAGCCCTGGGTGTATCGCCCGGGGCTTCCCCCTCTTTTGTTTCAGGGCGCATTCCAAAGGAGGTGACCTAAGAAGAACAGGATCGCTTTACCCACTCGAGTGTATTTCAACCCATCAAAAGGAGAACACAAACATGGAAACTTCAACAGCAGTTCAGAACGAACAACCCCAAAACGTGGTCCTCTGCGACGTTCCGCGGTCGGAAAATGACATCTACCGCATTACCCGAACGGAATTCAAGGGAGAGCGTTATCTCGACCTGAGGATCTTCTTCAGGAGCAAGGAGGACGCGTCCCGTTACATCCCTGCGTTTAAGGGCGTGTGTTTCCCCGAAAAGCTCCGTGAGGACGTTATCGCCGGGCTCATCATGGCGAAGGCGTCCCCCCAGGTCGAGCGTGCGGAGGGGGAGATGTTCTCAAGCGTCAAGATCTGCGAGATCCCGATCTCCCAAACGGAGTGTTACCGGATCTCGAAGGGCGCCGGGGCCAAGAACGCATTCGTGGACCTCAGGAAGTTCATCGCCCAAAAGGACGGTGCTTTCTTCCCGTCCAAAACGAAGGGCGTATCGATCCTGGGGACGTCACTTCAAGACGTGATCCTGGGACTGATGCGGACCGAACCCGAGCTCCCGGCGTAATCGGGATCTCGTTTACTACAAACGATCGGAGAGACGGCGCTTAGCGCGGGCCGTCTCTCCTTTTTTTTAGGGGGGGGGGTGATTCCTATGAGGCTCATCGTTCGAAAGAATGATCTTGAAAAATACGCGGATTGGATCCGCAAGTTCCAAAAAAATGGTTGGGAGGTCGTGATCGTTTAAAACTAAAAAACGAATAAAAAACAGCTCAAAAGAGGGGCGGTATTCCTGCGCTAAAAGGATGCCGCCCCTTTTTTGCGCATAAAGAGGGGGATCTTACATGAGAAGAAAATTATCGGTTAGAGACTGGCCGGAAAGTGAACAGCCTTCCGTCAGAGCGCGCGAGAAAGGGATCGAGGCATTGTCGGACGCGGAGCTTCTGTCTCTCATCTTAAAGAAGTGCACGTACGATCAAACGGAGGTCGGCGTTGCCCTGGATCTTTTAAGGAAAGCCGGAGGTCTCAGGCAGCTATTTGATCTTCTGGATCTGCCTGAAACGCAGAAGGTCACGCTTCAGGCCGTGCGCGAGATCGGACGGCGCGTCTTAAGGCAAGGAATGGTCGGACAGAATTTCGTCCGGAGTCCCCAGGCGGTCACCGATTACCTCACGGCGAGCCTGCGGGACCTTAAGCGGGAGGTTTTTAAGGTGATCTTTCTCGACAAGGGTTTAAAGATCCTCGGCGAAAAAGACATCTTCTTCGGGACAGTCGATGAGGCGGCGGTTCACCCAAGGGAAATCGTGAAAGAAGCGTTGCTCCAAAACGCGTCGAGTCTTGTGCTGGTTCATAACCATCCTTCCGGAAAGGTCGAGCCCAGCCGCGAGGATTATGAGATCACGCAGAAGATCAAGAACGCTTGTCAGACGGTTTCGATCAGGGTCCTTGATCACATCATTATCGGTGAAAACCAGCACTTCAGTTTCTCCGAACGCAGCCAACTTTAAACAAGACAAGAGGAGAGAATTTTATGCGGGCAATTTTAAAAAGAATGGTTCAACGAAAACTTCTCGCGATCCACCGTGCTTTTGAAAAAGAGATCCGTTGCCGCAGCCGGCTGTGTTTGGGCCGGACGCTCGCGGCGTTAGATGAAATGCAGGAGCTCGTGATCCAGCGCAGTTCCTGGGAGGAGCGGGGGAGAGGGAAAGTGTGATCTCCGGTAAGTTTTGTTTGCGACCTTTTGACGAGAAATTAACCCACAGAGCGGTCGGGAAGATCGGTTTTCTTCCCGCCTGTTGTATGAAAGGAGATTTCAAGATGACACGAGATGAATGGTTAAGGCGCACTTCCGCTCAGGTCCAGAATTTACGCGAGCGCATCGCCGCTTCCGGGGAGGAATGCCTGCAGGCTGAAGAGGAACACGAACTGCAGGGGCTTGAACGGAAACTGGAGACATTAGCGGGAGGAAAGGGTTGCGACCGGAGAAAATCTTTCATCTAAGGCTGTTTGGGCGAGAGCGAGTGTGACCGGAAGGCGGGGCTGGTGCGTCCCGCCTTCCATCAATCGCGCGATTGATTTCCGGTGGGAACCACAAAAAACAGAAGAGGTGAGACATGACATTAGGAGAATGGATCAAACAGTTTGAAAAGCAATTTAGTGATCGGGAGCTTAAATATATGTCGGTCCACAAAGCGACGATCGCGGCTCAATTGAAGGACACGGAAACCGGGAACCTGCATCTGCACAATTTGAAATACACGGCAAAGGACGCGCCCAAGCTTTCGCTGCTGCGATTGCCTAAGCCGGATCTCAGAACCATTCAGCGGAAAAAGGGGAAAACATGGAAAAAGAATTTTTAAAAAAAGAACTCAGAAAAATGTTCCAGTTCCAAAAAAGCGTCTTGCTATTGATCCTGAAAACGCTGGGGTTATGCCTTCGTTACGGATTATGGCTTCTGCCGTGGATCCTGTTTCCGGTGTTTCTGTGGAAGCCGGTGCTAGCGGGTTGGAAAGTCTTTACCCAAAATTCGCCGGCCCCAGTTTGCGTGCAGCAGGTTCCTCTTTCCGCGTCTCCTCCCGGGCGCGCTCCAGAGCCGGGAAAATCTTTTGGCTGGGAGACGATCCCAAACAAGGTCGACTCCAGCATCAGGACCTACGAAAGGATATCAAAGCAGGTACGGAAAAAATAGGGGATATGCTCATGGGGGGGGCGGGATATTTCGCCCTCCCCACAGGGCGCGTCTTCATTAAAGTGTCCCGCGATGCCGGCCCGGTAAGAGATGATGTTTCCTGTTATCCCACAAGGACTTGCAGCATTTTATTGTGAAATTAAGTACTATTAGCTAATAAGTAAGGCCTCTAAATAGGTGCGCAATATACTATAATGGCACATTTAGCATCTTAAAAGATGCAATAACGGATTGAAATATGAGAAGCGTTATGGTAGGCTTCTATTGGAAGTAAACTTGTCCAAGGAAAGGAGTCGATGATGGTTTTCTCGAGCATGAATGATAAGGCGATTCTGGAAGAATTAGGAGTTCGGATCCAGCATCGGCGTTTGGGTATGAACATTTCCCAGACTGAATTGATGCGTAAGGCAGGTGTTGCGCGTAAGGTGATACAAAATATCGAAAGCGGGCGGGGATCGACCTTGAAAGGATTTGTCCGGACGCTGAGAGCTTTGGGCCTTACAAAAGAGCTGGGGCTTCTTTTTCCGGAGCCGGGTCCGAGCCCTCTGGAGTTGGCCAAACTGAAAGGGCGGGAGCGTTTGAGGGCTTCCGGCCGTCGGGCGGATCATGGCGTGAAAGGCGGTGGAACATGAGAAACACGGGTGCCGGGCGCGTTGATGTCGCGAATCTCCATCTTTGGGGACATCATTTAGGGGCTGTGGCTTGGAATGAAAAACGAGGATGCGCTGATTTTGAATATGATCCCGCGTTTCTCAAACGGGGTATTGAAGTTTCTCCTCTCATGATGCCTCTCGGAAAACAAATCTACTCTTTCCCGGCGCTTAAGAAGGACACTTATCATGGTCTTCCGGGGATGTTGGCGGACGCG
>CAZGCC010000004.1:7856-38896 GCA_964524195.1 uncultured bacterium
CTTGCCTCCCGCATTCTTGCTCATAAGAAGAAACTCACGGCGAATTTCCTTGAGAACCGGCAGGAAGCTTTAAAAACGATCATTCGCGTAGGAACCTCCGCCGGAGGAAACCGTTCCAAAGCGGTTATTGCCTGGAATCCCAAGACGGGGGAGGTCCGCTCAGGCCAGGTCGGCGGTCCTCCGGGGTTTGAGCCGTGGATTTTGAAATTCGACGGGGTAAATGATGAATCTCTTGGAGATCCCAAGGACTTCGGGCGCATTGAATACGCGTACTACCTGATGGCCGTAAAATCCGGTATCCAGATGAATTCTTGCCGGCTTCTTGAGGAGGGCGGGCGGGCGCATTTTATGACCCGGCGGTTTGATCGTGATGAGGAAGGCGGCAAGATTCATGCTCAGTCGCTTTGCGCTCTGGCGCATTATGATTTTAACGCCGCCGGGGAATATGGCTACGAACAGGCGTTTAACATTATTTTGCGTCTTAACCTCGGCCATGAAACATTGCAGGAAATGTACCGGCGAATGGTTTTTAATGTGTTAGCGCGAAATCAAGATGACCATACGCGGAACATTGCTTTTTTGATGGACCAGGACGGGGCGTGGCGTCTTTCGCCGGCATTTGATATGGTGTGGGCATACAATCCGTCGGGGCGTTGGACGGACCGTCATCAAATGAGCATCCACGGGAAGCGGGGTGGTTTTACGCGCGGCGATCTTGAAGCTCCGGCCGGAGAATACGATATTCGCGCCGCGGCAAAGATCCGAGAAGAAGTCGCCGGAGCCGTGGCGGGATGGCCGGAGTTTGCGCGTCTTGCCGGAGTGGATGTCCGGATGTCAAAGGCCATCGGGGCCACGCATCTTTTTGGGATTGTTTCGGGGAAGTAGCGCCTGGAGGGTCTTGACCCGTCTTTTTAAATTTGGCTAAGCAAGCTATGAATTGATAAAACTTATCTTGAACTGCTAAATTTAACCAGGCCGCTTCCTAGACTTATTTCATTTGAGCGGGTACGTCAGGTCCCGGTTTCCGCGCCGCCTTACGGAAGCGTTCCGGTTCCCGCAAAATCCTTTGTTGGGAGGTGATCCCAAATAAGGTCGTCTCCAGCGTCAGGACCTACGAAAGGATATCAAAGCAGATACGGAAAAAGTAGGAGATGCGCACATGGGGGGCGGGATATTTCGCCCTCCCCAGGCTGAACCTTGGGGAGAATATCATGTCAGATTCAGAAAGAATATCTCTCCGAAAGGAAGAAGTGAAAGAAGGGTATCGATTGTTATGCGGTGATTATACCGCGCAAAATAACCGCAACGTTACAGAAAGGGAGGATTAGGCAAGGGGACGCCGGGGTCTATCTGTCGCAGCCTGGCTATCACGATGAAGTTGGCCAAGGGGGTCAATCCGTCATCCTTCTTTTAAAGAGACTTTTATCCGGAACTTTTGTCGTTCCCTATTATCTCACCATGACGCATTCGTGGTATAATTGTGATTGACTCGTGAGATTATTATAGAAGGGATCAATGCTTCCATGTTTTTCAAAACCGTATAGAGGACAGCAAAAATAATACATGCATACAAATAAACGGAGAACTCAAAAATGAATTCCATTTTGACGGAAATTGATAAG
The DNA here is from genome assembly GCA_964524195.1 of uncultured bacterium. Taxonomy (GTDB): domain Bacteria; phylum Omnitrophota; class Omnitrophia; order Omnitrophales; family Aquincolibacteriaceae; genus Aquincolibacterium. The sequence goes on from CAZGCC010000004.1 coordinate 9,479, forward strand.
CTTCAGAAGGAAATCAATGCGTTTAGACCGTTGGAAGGCGATGCCCTTAAACAGATAAAGGAATACTACCGGATCGGGCTCACATACTCGAGTAACGCCCTGGAAGGGAACTCTCTGACGGAATCAGAGACCAAAGTTGTCATCGAGGAAGGCTTGACCATAGGGGGGAAGCCTCTTAAAGACCACTTTGAAGCGATAGGACATAGCGAGGCGTTCGATTTTATCTACAGCCTTGCCAAGCGGAAGGATATCGCGGAATTGGAACTCAAGGGCTTGCACAGACTTTTTTACCACAGGATAGACGAACAAAATGCGGGAGAGTACCGTAAGCAAAAAGTTTATATTACGGGTTCGAAGTATCCGTTGCCTGCCCCTGAAAAAATTCAAACGCTTATGGCGGAGTTTATTCAGAAATTGAATCAGCGAAGGAAAGAAAAACATCCCGTGGAAGTCGCCGCTTTAGCCCACAAGGACTTTGTTTTCATTCACCCGTTCATAGATGGGAACGGCAGGGTGTCAAGGCTTCTGATGAACCTTATCCTGCTGCAGGACGGATATAACATTGCGATTATCCCGCCCGTTTTGCGGAGTGAATATGTGCAGGCGTTGGAGAAGGCGCATACGGACGACAAAGACTTTATGGATCTCATCGCTCGTATGATAAGGGAAAGCCAAAAAGACTATCTTCGGCTTTTCAAGTAGGCGATCGAAGGGACGGCCGTTTTAACAAGCCGTCCGCCTAGCAGGGGAAGATCCGTATGGCTTTTAAGATCTTTCCAGAAGAAGGCTCTCTTCTTTTAGGTTCCTTATTCAGGAGCTCCTATGCGTATTTTCAAGACGAAAGACATGTTTAAAGGTGAAAAGTGCATTAGCGGGAAAGCGACTGGAAGCTTTTTCCGTAATGATGTGGAGGCCGCCTTGGCCAAGGATCCTGTTGTTATCGATTTTGATAGTGTCGAGGCCATTACTCAGTCGTTTTCGGAGGAGTTCTTGGGACCCATTTTGTCGCATGAGGGCCAGGATATTTTTAGGACCTTGAGATTCAAGAGCTGCTCCGAAGAGATCCAGGCGATTATTTTATCCGCTGCTCACCGGTTTTTGTCTGACGCGAAAGCCGTTTCCTAGCTTTCTAGGAAATCCGCATCTTTAATCCCAGGCCAGTCTGGCGATGGTCTTTTCCTCCCTGCAACGCACTCTTTTCCGGAAGAAGTAATCGCTGTGATATGGACGGAGGAGGGATCCGCCGTCCATATCGCTTATAAGCTGAAAGATGCTAGAAGATGCTAAGACGTGTTTTTAAGTGCTTAAATAAAACAGCCGCTTCCTTGACATATTGCATTTGAGCGGGTAGGTTTCTATCTGGATTCGGACAAAACGAGCCGGATCATTGAGGCGCGGCGGTCATTGGATTTTCCAAGTGAACGCGCGCATGACACCTCACAATTGATCAAAAGATTGTGAGAGGTAGGACCGAGGGCAGGCGCCCATTGGGGCGTCTCGATCCGGACTTACCCCCAAGTGCCGCTTAGGGGCTGGAATGGGCGGCAGCGCGGAGAGTTTCCGTGTCACGCTTGGAGTGTATCCATTTCCAGCCCACCCTTCCCCAAGTTTTTCCAAGTAGCGCCCCTCCTATAAAATTCTTTTTTTGTTTTTCCGCACGTCCATGGTGTGTTCATTCCAGGTTTGACGTGATCATTTATGCGGACACCTCTCCCGGGCTGCCCGCTTTTTTTCTCTTCGTTCCAGTCCTCGCGCGGCGGAAAGCGAGGAGAAAAATGCGGTACAAACATGAAAAAAATAGATACGGAGAATCGCAGGGCAAGCCCAAGCGGATTCGCGCGGTTCAGGAGGCGACCGATTTTATGCGGGTCGAAGATGCCGGGCCGATGTCGGGTCTGGATCCTTTTGAACTCGAAGTAAAAAAGGAGATCGCGTCTCTTTCGAGGTCGCCCGCCGACGAGTTAAGCGATTGTGAAGTCGCGGCTTCCGAACGCGCGACTTCGGGCAACGTTCGGCGAGGCATGCGCAATTTCATACGGAAGGCCGGTCTTTCAAGACAGCAGAGGCTCATGTATGAGCTGTGCTATGTATCCAACCTTTCGAATCAGGAGGTCGGAGATTTGCTGGAGGTCTCGCCTGTAACCGTCTCAAGGTTTCGCCGGATCATCTGCCTGATCGTTGAGAAGGCATCCCGGAAACGCCGGGAGCTTAGGGAAAAGGCCAGGTCCGTCCGCCTGACCCGCAGGCAAACGCTCATCTTCAGGCTCTTTTTCAATGAAAGGCTTTCGGTGGTGGAGATTGCGGCAAGGACCGGAAGGGGGAGAAGAAACATCGAAAAGATCCTCCAAAAGGTTCGCAAAAAATTATTTTGCCTATAAAAAGGTTCGCAAACCATGAAAGGCCTTTCCTTAACTCACTGTCCTATGAGGGGGGTGCACGGCACCGCTTATGCGGAATCAAGGCCTTAGGGCCTTAACCGCCGGTTAAGCACACCCCCTCCTGACCCAGTAGGAGGAAACGATGAATACAAAACTTAGACAGAGGCTTTTCAGGATCCTGATTCCGGCAGGCTTTTTGATGCTTCAGGCGACCCTTGCTTTTGCGGAGGCGAACGCGGAGTCGGACCTCGATTCATTCTTAAGCGGGGTCGGCGATTTTTTGATCAAAACCGTGGGCCCCGGAGTTCTCGTGATCGGGATCGCGGTCGCGGGGGTCTCCATGGCGCTCGGGGATGAGCGGGGGATGCAGCGCGGAGCGCTTGCCGCGGGCGGCGGGGCGCTCATCATGCTCGCCCGCGCGGTCCTGGATTTCATTCAAAATATCACGCGTTTCTAATAGGGGAAAAATGAAAAACACCGTGAAGTGGTTCAGAAAGATCAAAACGACGAACAGGATCTTCGGGCTCGAGTTCTTCGACCTCTTCCTGCTTCTGGGCGTTTTTCTTTTTGTGTTCATGGTCTCGGCCAATTTGATCGTCAATAGCGCCCTTGTTTCTGGCGCGTATTGTTTCCTTCGTCTTTACAAGAATAACAAGCCGCCGCACTGGACGGGATCGATCGCGGGATTTCTCGCCCGGCCCAAAAGCTATCCCGCGCTGCGGGAAACGGAAAAGGAGATCTTCGAGTGAGCATTTCATTTCTGACGAAAATGAGGGACCTCATCCAAAGAGAAGCGAGAATACCTTTTTTCCGCCAGATCGATCTCTACAGGATCGAAGACGGTATCCTGATCGGTGTCACCGGCGCTTTGGGCGTGGGTTTTGTGATCGAGTCAAGAGACCTCCTTTTGCAGGGGGATGAAGCGATCACAGATTACGAGAACCGGATGCGGAAATTCTTAAACGCGCTCCCGGAAGGCGCGACTCTCCATTTCATCACCCGGGCCCGGGAGGGAGATGAGACGGCTTTGCGGGGTTCCCGGGACTCTTTTCCCCCTCAGGATTATCTTTCCCTGACACTCGGCGAGTCCAAGAGTCGGTTCTGGCGGCAGCACCCGTTCTTCAAAAAAGAGCTTTTTTTATTTGTCTCGCTCTCTCCCGCCAAGAGAAAACTTAAAGGTTCCTGGCTCCCCGATATATCGCTCGCGTTCGGAAAGAAAGCGCGCCGCGCTTCCGAGATCGAATTTGAGAAGTCGAAGGAGGCGCTCTATGCCGTTGCCGGAGAGGTCTCGGAGGGCCTGAAGTCTCTCGGGTTCGATATTCGCCCCATGCTTGAGATCGAAACCGCGGGGTATCTTTACGAACTGCTTAATCCTGCTTATGCCGCGCAGCGGCTGAATCACGAAAAACTCTTGAGGGCCTGGCCCTACGGCGGGGAGCGCGCAAGCCTCCGGTCGCGTCTTCTCTTGAATCTTCCCGTTGCGGAGTACGGCGCTTTTCAGCTGAACGGATATTTCCATCAGGGGATCAACCTTTGCGCGTTGCCTGAGGAAACGACCCTCAAATCCATGCGGGATTTTGAAAAGGAGCTCGGCCGGGATTATCTCCTGACTTTTACGCTCGAAGTCCCGGATCAGGCGAAAGAGAAGTCGCTGATCAAACGGGAAGGGAATTACGCGCGCGCGAAAAACTTCTTCTCGCGTAGCCGGGACCATGAGGCGGTCGCGAAAGCAGGAGAGGCCGATGATTTTTTAAGCGAGCTCTCTGTTTCATGGGACAAGATCCTTTACGCGTCGCTTGCTGTCCTTATCAAAGGGAAGACCCGCGAGGCGGTCTGCGAAAGATCGGGGGACATTTTGCGGGCGTTCCGGAGGCTTGGAGGTGCTGAGGGACTCATCGACCACATGAATCACGACCGTCTTTTTCTGACGTTCCTTCCGCTTCAGGGGGAGGAGAATCCCCTTGCTTATCCGGTACCCTCGAATGCCGCGGTCCATCTCTTGCCGGTTCACGGCAGCTGGAAAGGGACGGACGGGCAGGGTATCTTGCTAAAAACCTGGAGGGACGAGCCTCTTACGCTTGATCTTTTCGATCCAAAACTCCAGGCTAAACATGCCGTCATGCTGGGCGCTACGGGCGCCGGAAAATCCTTTTTCACATCCTATCTTCTGCTTCATTTTCTCATGGCGGCTAAAGATCACCAGGTGATCGTGATCGATCTGGGGGGGAGCTACCGGAAGCTTGCCCAGGCGCTCGGAGGCGCGTATTTTGAGGTGGAGTGTTCGGAAAATTACGCTCTCAATCCGTTCCCTTCCAAGGAAGCGATCTTTCCTCGGGAAGGGGACGCCGATTCCACGTTCCTGCAGTTCCTGAAGGAACTGCTCCAGAGGATGATCGCCCCGTCCGGGAAATGGGCGGCAAGCGAAAAAATGATCCTGGAACGCGCGGTGAGGGAGGTTTATCTCTCTCTTGAAGGAGACGAAGCGCCGCTTTTGGGTGATATCGAAAAAAGCCTGCGTCAGTGTTCCTGTGGCGATGAAGAGGATAAGCGCAAAGCCTACCAGTTCGCCAAGGAGCTCTCTCTTTTTACTCAGGGAGAGTACGGGAAGATCCTGAACCGGAAAGGCACGTTCGATTTTAACGCGCGCTTCACGGTCTTCGACCTCCGGAAGATCGCACGGTACCCCGAGCTTCAGGAGATCCTTCTTTTTATCATTCCCTTCGCTCTGAAGCGGAAATTCGAGAACCTCTCCATCAAAAAGATCCTTGTCCTCGATGAATGCTGGCAGCTCTTGAAGGAATCCCAAGGGACTGAGCTTGTCGAAGTGTTCTACCGTACGGCCCGGAAACTGAACGCTGGTGTTCTCTCCATCAGCCAAAACCCGGAAGATTTTCTGGAGTCAAAGATCTCGGGCGTGATGGTCAATAACTCTCCCATTAAGTACATCCTTCGCCTCAAAAAAGGTCATGAAAAACTCGCCGCCTTCGGTCTTAACGAGAACGAGATCCTTGCCGCGCGCGAGCTTGAGGTCAGGCCAGGGCATTATTCGGAGGTTTTCATCAAGTTCGACGATCATGCGGTGATCGCGAAAGTGGAGCCGAATCCTCTCGAATACTGGATCGCCACGACGGATCCCGCGGATCTGGCTCTGGAAACGAAGCTCAGATGTAAGGAACCTCACAAAACGGATTTGGAGATCTTTGAGACGCTGGCCCGGCAGTTCCCCGGAGGCGCGTCAAAACCGCGGGAGGACACACGTGCGTAAACGGATCCTCTTTTTTTCCCTCGCGCTTCTTCTGGCGGCGGCGCCCAGCGCGCACGCCACAATGCCGACTTTTGACGCCATCAACGCGGCATTGCAGGAAGTTCAGAACTCGATCCTCAACAGCAGCTTTGCCAAGGACATCATGCTTGCCATAGATCATCTGAACGAACTGAAGACCCAGACCCTTGAACTTTTCCGGTTCCATGCCGGGCTCGATGAGATCTTCCGCATCGTAAGGGGTGATCCGATCCGGGAGTTTATCGATATCGTCCGGTCCAAGGTCAGGGATGTTTATTCCGGTTCTTTTTCCGCGATGCCTTCGATCGAGATTCTTCAGACGGGAGGAACACCTGAGGATCTCCGAGCTTCTCTTGAAACGATTACGGGAGATATCCCGGAAGGGAATGAGCGGACCTACATTCCTTTTGAGGAAATGCAGGTGGTGGAAGCGTTCGACCTGGCGAATCAGATCCGGGAGGGCGGAAAAGATCTCCGGGACGCCGCCCGCCAGATTGCGGAGCAGGCGCAGGACGCGAGCCCGAAGGGAGCGGGAAGGCTTCAGGCACAGGGGATCTCGGAACTCATGGTCCTCAGCCAGCAATCCCAGGAATCGATCGCGAAGATGCTCGAGCTTCAGGCTACCCAGATCGAGCAGGTCTCGCGGCGCGAGAAAGACGCGGAACGGGAACGCCTCAGGTTCATTAGGGACAGCAATGAATACCTGGACAGTATTCTGGCCTCTTCCGGGGAGGTATTTCATGAATAACCAGGGATTTCTCTTTACGAACGTTCTCCAGATCCCGGACCTTTTCTCATCCGCTTACGGTGTGACGGCCTCTGCCGCGGCTGTCCTTTTTCCGCTCATGTTCATCGCGGCGATTCTTCACGAGAATTTCCAGACGATGAAAGACCGCTCGGACTACAAGGGCCTTCTCGTCCGGACGATCCTGGTCGTGGGGCTCATGATCCTTTACGAGCGGTTCTTTGTGTGGATCGTTTACGGAACGGACCTGCTCGCCAAGGCGATCCTTCCGCATGAGGAATTCCAGGAAGTGATCAAAACCGTCTTCCACGAGATCACGGAGAAAAAAGATCTCGGCGGATTCGATACGCGGATCATTCTGACGATTCTTAATTACCTCACCTATATCATCGCGCTCGTGGCACTCGGGGTCCTGAACTGGCTCCGGTTCGTGTTTCTTTCGCTTCTCTATGTGTTTGGCCCGGTACTGATCGCTTTTGGCGTCTACAAATCGACCAGTCAGGGGCTCGCGTTCTGGTTAAAAAGCCTTGTTTCGGTCTCGCTTTGGACCGTCGTGCTTTCCATCCTCATGAAGGTGATCTCCGTCATGAACGTAACGGCGGTCTATTTGCCTGATGAGACCAATGCGGCCGCCGTGATCGCGGCAAACGTTCTTTTCATTCTTCTATTCATTTCGGTCCCGCTTATTTCGCACCAGATCACTTCAGGCGGGAGCATGAGCGGGATCGGTTCCGCGGTGGTGGGGGCCGGGACCGCTTTTATCGCGAGGTACATCACGACACCCGCACAGCTTCCGAAAAACAAACCCGCGGCTGCGGGAGGAGGGACGAATTACAAATGAAAACGCGATTTCAGGAAAAACTTGAAAGCATGGGCAGGCGTTACTACGAAGTTTTCGGGGATATCGAAGCGCAGACGGAGTTCCTGAAACTTGTGAGCCTGGTATTACTCGGACTACTTTTTCTCGCGATGTTCGGGGCTTTTGTTCTCGCCAAACGGCCGCCGGTCGTGATCCGTGTGGAGGAAGTGGGAAAAGCTGAAGCGATCACTGACCTTGCGAGCCATAACGCTCCGTCAGAGCTCGAGATGATTTATTTTGCGAAGACCTTTGTCAAAAGATACGCGGAGTACAACGCCTACACCGTAAGCCGGGATATGGCGGAGGCGTGGAACATGATGGGCGGGCGCTGTCAGAGCGCCGTCAAGCGCGATCTGATCGAGTCGGGGACTCTTGCGAGGATCCAGGAAGCGAAGCTCAATGCGGTAATCGAGTTTAAAGACTCAAAAGTAGAACGTGAGACCCCGGATCACGCGTTCGTCTCGCTTGTTTGGGTCCGCACGCTCAAAAGCTACAAGGATTCCGGCTATCTCGATTCTTCTCTTTTGAAATCCGATCTTGTGTTGCGGAAAGTCCCGAGGAGCCCCGGGACACCTTCTGGGCTTCTGGTGGACGAGTACAGGGAAATTCTTTTAAACCGACTGGAGGATCTAAAACGATGAAACGGATAAATATTTTCGCAGTGTTGCTTCTCATGTTTTTCACGCAGGTCTTCGCTTTTGCCGAAGACGTGAAGCCGCCCGAAACGGCGGAGTCAGCCTTAAAGGAGCGCCAGTTATTCAACAAGCTCCGCCGCACTACGCAGAATATCTACAAAACGTCCATGCGTTCTACCGTGGCCTACCGCCTTCAGACCGCGCTTGGGTTTATCTCCACGATCGATCTTCCGGAGCCCGCTCTTAAAGTCTTCGCCGGGGATCAGGAGCTTTTCAAAGTGGAAGTCTATGAAAACCAGGTTCTCGTGAAGCCCATCACCGATGACGCGGCTCCACGGATGAATCTCGTGATCGTTACGGAGTCGGGGCGTCTCGCCTTTGATGTGTCCGTGGGCCCTCCGGAATCCGCGGATTTTGTGCTCGATTTCAGGTTGCCGCAGGAAGACGAAACCCTGGTTAAAAACGCGTTCGACAAAAAAGTGAAGGAGAAAGTGGCTGTTATGGAAGAAAACTACCGTAAAAAGGAAACGAAACTGGAGGAAAAGGCGGAAAAACTATCGGAAAACAAGCTCAAGGAAAAAGTCGCTTCCGGAGTCCAGATGCTTCCCCTTAAAGGCTCGAAAGAAAAAGGGGGCGTGGAAGTAAGCCTTTTTTCTCTTTCTCGGATGGAGGGCAAGGCCTATTTGAGGTTCTCGGTCCTGAACCGTAGTGATACTCCCTACCGGGTGCTTAAAACAGCGGTCGGTGCTATTGATCATGAGCGGAAATTTTTTATCAAACGGGAGTCCGGAAGCGTTGAATTCCCGTCGGAACTAGTGCTTTACCCGCTCATTCGAACCGATGCCCGGGTCTTCGGGGTGGCCGTTTTTGATTACCGGTTGCTTGAGAAGGCGCAGAAACCCGTTTTCCGGATCTATGAGGATACTCCCGTGACGGGTTCGGGACGGGATATCGAGATCAAAGGGTTCCGGTGGTTTAAATGATCAAGTTCTTTGAGCGGTTCAAGAAAAAGAATGCCGAACCTCTCCCGCCGGAGCCGGCATTCCTGGATTCGCCCGAAGGTTTTGAAAAGATGCGGTTCCGGGCGAAGGACTTGCTTGAGATCCGTTGGATCAAATGGGGAGGCGCGGTCCTTCTGATCATTTTTGTGGCGCTGATCCTGATGCCGCACAACTCAAAGCGCAAAGTAACCAGGGGTTCCGTGAGTCCGGACGAGAAACGTCTGACCATGACCGCCATGTCCATGGGGCAGGCTATTGAAACCGCGTCAAAACCCGTGCGGACCCAGGAACAGGAGCGGCCGCTTAAGATCCAGACGCGGACGAAAAGAAAGCTCGACAGCAAAATCGCGGTCTTTGTCCGTGAGCCAGAAAAAGCTCCCAAAGCAGCCTCGCAGAGCCCGCGCGCGGAAAAACTGAAGCTCAAGATCCCGTCCGGCACCAAGATCCCGGCGTTTTTGGAAGGCCGTGTGTTCAGTTTTAATGTCGAGGCGCCCGTCCTTGCGGTGCTCGCGAAAGATTTTCTGGTTCAGGAAAAAATCGTGATCCCCAAGGGATCCAAATTCGTGGGAGAAGCGAACGTCCTGAAGTCCCTTGACCGGATCAACGTGCGGTTTCATCTCCTTGTGATGCCGGACGGGCGCGAGATCCGGGTGAACGCTATGGCGCTTTCTGAAGATGGCGCCGCGGGGATCAAGGGGAAAACGCAGAAATATACGGACATGAAGGTGCTTAAGGCGATCGGGGAGTCTGTCCTTTCCGTGGGGTCGCTTTTTCTGGGGTGAGGATCCTCCCAGGATGCCTTCAATCTTGAGGATCAATTGCGTTTGAACGTCGCGCAGAACCTTTCAGATGACGCGCAAAGAAGTCTTCAGGGCGTCAAGATCGACAAATCCGTGACCGTGGAAGGAGGAAAATCCGTTTTTGTATTTTTACTCGAAGCGATTTAAAAACAAAACAAAAAAGGAGGATGGGAAATGGATGACGAGAAAAATGAACTGGGGTTTGTGGAAAAGGAAAAGGTGCGAGTGATCCCCACGCGGAAGGGTGAAGAGCTTCACTTTACCGTAGCGGAGGTGGAAGGCGAGGTCCGGGGAGACATCCGTTTCTTCGTGAAGATCAAAGGCCGCAAGGGGATGCTTGCCGTCCGGCGCGGGATCGCGGTACTTCCCGAGCATTACAAAGCTTTCCAGGAAGGCGTCGCAGCACTTGGCGCCAAGCTGGAAAGTTACGACAAGAAGGATTAGAGGGTGATCCCTGTGAGCTCCCGTCCGATCCATCGAAAAGACGGTCGGAAGCGGCAACTTGAGCTCACAGGGAAGCCTCTCCGGAGGAGAAAGAAAAAACGGATGAAAAAGATGTTTTTAAGTGCGGATCAGGCGTTTGAGGAATGCGACCAAGATTGCTCAAAAGAGTTATCAGCGCTGCTCCGGGCCTTAAATGGCGGCAGAAGCATCCATGACCCGCAAGACTGGATTTAATGCATTAAACTCAGGATGCATGCGCGTTTTTTTAAATTCGAAATGACGGAGGATCCATTCATTCTATGAAAGCCATTGTTCTGGCCGCAAGTTTTGGAAGAAGTCTTTATCCGCTTCCGCGTGATATCCCCCATGCTCTCATAAAGTTTGAGGGTAAGACCGCACTTGATCATCTGAGCGGGAAGCTCGATCGTTTTCCGGTCATAAACGAGATTATTGTCGTTTGTGATCAGAAGTTCTTTCCAGATTTCAGGGAATGGCAAAGTACCGCCGCTTATCAAAAACCGCTCCGGCTTATTCATAGCGGGTGCGAAGAACCCGGATACCACCCCGGGGGTCTTAGGGATCTGGAGTTTGCGCTCCGATCATCGAGCGGCACGGCGGAGAATTTTCTGGTGTTCTGCGGTGACGGTTATTTTGATTTTCCGCTTGGCTTTTTTTTGTTGCCGTGCCTGGGACATCCTGATTACACATTTATTGGTTTCTGCGAAACGGGGGAGAAGTCCACCGCATCGCAACCCGCGGTTGCTGAGATGGATGCTCACGGGAAGATCGTTCGTTTTGAGGAGAAGTTCTCGGATTTAGTATCGACGAATGTGAATGCCGGCGTTTATTACATTCCCGCAAAAGCAAGGATCCTTTTGATGGAGTATCTGATTGAGGCAAGAAGACAGCGGCCTGAACGGATCGGCGATTTCATGGCATGGCTTGCCGGCCGGGAATCCGTCTATGGGGTGGTTTTAGATGGCGTATGGTTAGATGCTGGGACCGGGAGAACCCATGAAGATGTTATGAAGCAGGTTTCTCGTGCTGAGTAAATGGGGGGCTGTACTCGCGGCGATCCTGACCCTTTCCGGCTGCGCCTCTGTTCCTTCTTCGGCCATTCCGGAGGCGGTATTTCGTGATGTAGCGAAAGGCGGAAAAACTGATTCACTCGTGCAAGCGCCTTCCGCGCCGCAGAGCGCGATTGAAACTGTCTTGCGTTACATCGCAGTCACTCTTAAAGAAGATGCCGGACTGAGGATCGCCGCAGTGATTGCGGAAGAGGGGGAATCGTCTTATGTTTTTGCAGCTCCTGAGAAGTCTGGCGAATTGCTTGCCATCTGCATTAAGGAGATTAATATCGCAGATCAATCCTCGGGGATACGGCTGACGCTCGTTTTAAGAGTGTTTGACGGCTATGGAGAGAATATTTACACGAGAAGCATCACAGGTGTCTCAGGGGCCGGACCGCCTCAAAACGACCCTTCCGCTCTCCAGAAGGCGCTCCAGGTTGTTACGGAAGAAGTTCTGCGTCAATATACCAAGGATCCAACTCTGCGCCCGCTTATCATGAAATATAAGTTGGGTTCCTTGCTGAAGTTTATTTGATCTCTATTTTGGGGTGAGGGGGGTTGTTTGCATCAATGGGAAAAAATGGCAAGTTTCCTCTGTTGTCCTTAAAATTTTGCTGTATGATGCCGGCCTAATAAAACCGTGATGGCGCGGGTCCGGAAGTCCGGGCTTGGAAACTTGGTTCAAAACAAAAGGAGAGAGCAGCATGGCAAAGGCGAAAGCGAATTCGGCATTTATGAAGCCGCTGAAGGTCAGTGAAGCGCTTGTGGCGGTGGTCGGAAAAGGTCCGCTTCCCCGCAGCGAAGTCGTGAAGAAGCTTTGGATCTACATCAAGAAGAACAAACTCCAGGACGAGAAGAATAAACGCAACATTAACGCGGATGCCTCGCTCAAGGTCGTGTTCGGCGGCAAGAAGGTCGTCAATATGTTCGAGATGACCAAGCTCGTCAGCAAGCACCTTTCTTAAGGCCGCTTTGTTTTATCGCGCTATCCGTTGCGGAAAACGGCGGATGGGTTCGGCGCTATTCGCAAAAGGGGTTACGGCAAATCGCTGTAGTCCCTTTTTGGGTACGGCGCAATCAGCCTAAAACATGAGCGTTGAGTTTTAAGTTTTTGCTCTCCCTCAACAGGCCTCTTGCGTATGGCGAAAAGGATGATCAATCTTTACGCTTCTTTCTGCTGCAGTGTTTTCTTTTCCGAGCATGGTATTCGACCTCGTAATTTGTCTGAAATGCGCATAATATATTCTTTAACCTATTCTAATATAACGAGTTACCAAGAGTCTAATCGCTAGTTTTTATATTTGCATGAATTTTAAATGAAGATTCTTGCAATTAGGGCAATATTAGGCTATAGTTTTAGTGAGGAATCAAACGATGAATACACTCGATAGGTTAAAGAATCAATTAGATGCAGGCCATGTTTACCGAAGGGCTGAATTGGCCCACTGGTCTACAGCGGTTGATCGTCATCTGAAAGCGTTGCTTGGCGAAGGAACTTTAAAGAGAATGTCGCAAGGACTTTATTATTGTCCTAAACGCGCATCTTTTGGTGCCGTGCCGCCTTCCGACGCGGAGCTCGTGCGTGCTTTTTTGAAAACCACGGATTTTCTTTTGACTAGCTATAATGATTACAACGCGCTCGGTGTAGGCGCAACCCAGTTATATAACCATCAATTGGTTTATAACCATAAGCGCCACGGCCAATTTGAGCTTGGCGGAAAAATGTTTGATTTCCGTTTAAAGCACAAATTTCCGAAAGCCATGACCAAAGAATTTCTGCTTGTGGATCTGCTTAATAATCTCAATGATTTGGCGGAAGATAAAGGGGCGATCTTACAAGCTGCTGGCAGAAAATATTTTTCACCACCCACAGCTCAGGTCCAGACGATGGTTAGTGAGTATGCGGGGGAGAGAACCAAACGCATGCTTCATGACCGCTTTTCAACCGATCTTTTAGCGCATGCATAACTACCTTCACGACCATCCCGAGTTTGATGATCTGGTTAGAACCGTCGGTCGAGAGAAGGGCCTGGACGCCTCTCTGGTCACAAAAGATTATTGGATCATGCATGTTCTCTACGGGTTAGCGAAAGGCGGATTCCAATTTCAGCTTAAGGGCGGCACGTCTCTTTCTAAGGGCTTTGAAATTATCAATCGTTTCTCCGAAGACATCGACATACGCATCGAGCCGCCGCCCGGAATGAATGTTAAAACAGGCAGGAATCAAGAAGAAAAAGCTCACTGCGAGAGCAGAAGAATATTTTATGATTGGCTGGCCAGTGAGATCAAAATTGACGGCATCGAAAAAGTCGAGAGGGATACTGCTTTTGATGATGAAAAATATCGCAGCGGTGGTATCCGGCTGCATTACGCTTCGGCAGCAAGCGCCATCGAAGGTATAAAACCGGGCATCTTATTGGAGGTTGGTTTTGATCAGGTGACGCCCAACAAGCCTCTCCGGATAAGCTCTTGGGCGCTTGCGTTTGCTCAGGAGAAAAAGATGGCCTTTCTTGATAACACCGCTCTTGAGATTCACTGCTATGATCCAAGATATACGTTTGTCGAGAAATTGCAGACCATTTCAAAAAAATACGACCAGCATCAATCTACGAAGGCGCTGCCCTCGAATTTTATAAGGCATTACTATGATGTCATGTGCTTGCTTGAGGTTAAGGAGGTTCGGGATTTTATAGGAACAGCGGCATATCTGAAACACAAGGAAGAAAGATTCCGTGGCAGCCTGAGAGGCTTAGACCTTTCACGATGCGAGGCGTTCTTGCTGAGCGATAAGGCGACCAGGGCTCTTTTTCAAAACGAATATGAAAAAACAAAGAGCCTTTACTATTCTAAGCGGCCATCTTTTGATGATGTTGTGGCTAGCATAAACAAATACCTGCCTAAGTTTTAAAGAAACCTCCGTTTTCCAACACGGCCATTCCCTGAGGTGGATAAGCGATCCTGAAGTCGTCTTTAGCCCAGAAAGCGACATGATGTTGTCGCGAGGCATGATATACTCTCCAAAGTGAAAAATAAAAACTACGATAAAAAGATATTTCGGCTGGTATCAATCCTAAACAAGCTGAATGGGGGCGGGAAGGTGCGCTCTATCGAGCTTGCGGAGGAGTTTAATGTCTCGATCCGGAGCGTGCAGCGCGATCTCGATCTCCTGAACCTGACGGGATTCCCTCTTGATACGCCGGAAAAAGGTATTTATTCCTTCATGCCGGGATTCTCGCTTCGGAAGCTGATGCTCACGAACGAGGAAGCCTCGCTTCTGTCCTTTTTCCATGAGATCGCGGATTCATTGGGAAAGAACTTTTCAGAGTCTTTCCGGAGCCTTGTGAGCAAGGTTCTCTCGAGGGGAGATTCATCGCCATTCTTTGTCAAATTGCCCGAAATTCCAGCCCACATGAAGAACTTCCCATTTGTTAAGGAATTGGAGCAGGCGGTCAATGAGTCGCAGAAAATCCTGATCAAATACGAAAGCGCAACGGGGACCAAAGAACACCGGCTTTGTCCGCTCAAGCTGGTCAACTTTGAAGGGTTCTGGTACCTGCTCGCCACGCCGGACGGGAAGCGGCAGTTCCGGAAGTTCCGGGTAGAAAAGATCAAAGGGCTTGAGCTTCTGGATGAGAATTTCGATCCACCGCGGAACCTGAAAGCGGCTCTTGAACGGAGCGTGAACATCTGGTTCAGCGAGGAGCCGGGAGAGAAGATCCTGCTCGAGATTGATAAGGACGCAGCTCACTACTTCAAAAAGAAGATCTATTTCCCGGAGCAAAGGATCATCAAACAGAAAAAAGACGGTACGCTTATCCTCCAGACCCAGGCAAACTTCAACGAAGTTCTTCGCACCATTATCCAATGGATTCCGGATATCCGGGTCATTAAGCCCAAAGGGCTCGACCTGAAGGTCCGCCAGCTTCTGAACGCCTACCTTAAAGGCTCCCGCCCCCGCTGGGGATAGCTGGCTTCACCTCGTTCTACCCCTAGTATTATTCAAAAACCTCCCTACAAAATGCAGGCGACATAATGCTGTCGTGTACGCATATTAGACTCTCCGCTATGAGAAAGATCACCGAAGAAACGCCGCGTGTTTTCATGAAGCAAAAAAGACAACCAACAGGGGGAGTTCATGAAGTGTTTTAAAAAAATCACATCAATAGCGTTGTGTTTAGTGCTGGCAGCGTCACTTGCCGGTTGCGCCACATTGTTTAAAAGCAAGATGAAGTCGGTCAGCTTTGACTCGGACCCGCAGGGAGCGGAGATCTTTATCAATGGCAACCGCATGGGTACCACGCCGATGCCGATGAATTTTTCCAACAAGAAGACCCTGACGATCACCTTCAAGAAGCCCGGCTATGAAGACAAGACATTCATTGTCAACACCAAGATTGGTGCGGGTTGGGTCATTCTGGACTGCTTGGGGGGATTTATTCCCGTGATCATCGACGCGGTGACCGAGAATTGGTATAGTTTGGAGACGGATGAGGTGAAAGTGCTTCTGGATGTACAAAAGGCACATGCGGGTTCTCTTTAAAAGGAAGGAAACTATTATGAAAACAATGCTGATTTTGTTTCTGGTTTTAACAATTCCTGGGGTTGTTTTTGGGGAGAGCGACTACACCCTGGCCCCTGACGGTTCTTATGTAAGCGACGGGCATCCCACGCTCGCGCCGGACGGGACTTACGTTGGATACGGCAGGGCCACATTGGCTCCTGACGGGACTTATGTGGGTGGCAGTCGATCGACGCTTGCACCGGACGGGACTTACGTGGGTGGTAACCGGGCTACCCTTGCTCCAGATAGCACTTATGTCGGCGGGGATCATGCAGTTCTGACCCCTGCCGGCACCTATGTCGGTGTTTACGATGAATAAGGAAAAAATGAAAACAATTTCTCTAACACTTCTCTTTCTCCTTCTCGCATCTTCCGCCTTCGCCTACATGGAAAATTATCCACCCTTTCAGAAGTCAGAGAAGAAGCCGACGTTGTTTCTCACTCAAGAGGTTCCTGACGAATACACGGATGGGGATTTAATCGTTAAAACCTACAAGAAATATCCTGACACTGTAATGCCGTGGGTTACAGAAATTTATTTAAAAGATAAATTAATATGGTCGGCTGAGGGCATTGGGGATGACATAGGCAAAACGGATAATCCCAGGACTTTGGGCGTTAGGAAAGCTGACTTTGATGGGAATGGGCTAGAGGACATCATTGTTATCACGGGGAATTATGGGAACACACTTTGTGTTTATATGAATTCGCTCACCCTGTTTTTGAAGGCAGCGGACAACAAATACAGCATTCTTCGCATAGAAACCATGACAGGGGATGCTTTGCAAGACCTCATTGATTTTAACGGAGATGGAAAACCCGAAATATTAAAATGTGATTTAGTGCAGGACGTCGAGAGCTCGGACGGGAAGACGCATAGCTATTGGCTCTATAACATCTATGAGCTGAAGGAGAACCAACTTGTGCTGAATAACTCATTGCTGGAAGGATTCCCGAAGTTCATCCAGTACACCCACAAGCCAAACGACAAACCTACAAAGAAGGTCTCAAAGACTGTTCAGCAGCAGTACACCTCTCCCAAGGTTCCGAAGGTTATCACCGTTGACAGTTACAGGCTTGCGCTAGAAGAGAAGGCAAAGGAGCGTGATAAGGAGCTTGCTTGGAATAAGATTGAGCAGCCGTTGTATGCTGCTCTCGGGAAGCAAGGCGATTATAGCTTTGAAGCTATGGCAGAGAACGAGGAGACTGTTGGTCATGCCCTTATGGTGATGGATAGTCAATTGGCGCCGGACAATCAATGGGAGCGGGCGGCTATTCATCTAAGACGAGCCGGAAACTTTGACGAAAAACGTTTCATGGCTTTTTACGATCTGGGGCTGATCTTTATCGATACGGAAGAGGGTGACGAGTATTTCAGGAAAGCAATAAAAGCGAATCCCGATTATGCTCCAAGTTATTACTGGCTTGCCTATGATCAAGTGCGTGCCGGACGAGATGAAGAGGGCATGAAGATTTTCGAGCAATACCTGAAGGTTGCAAAGGGCGAGGAGGAAGAAGGTCGGATTAAAGTTGCAAAAGCGGTTCTCTCCGAGCTTCGGTCAGGAAAGCCGGGGCCTGAAGTGGCAAAGATGCGAAGGCCAGTAAAAGAGACATAGGAATAAACAAATCGAGGAGTTTAATTCCAGATTTAATGTTCTGAAGAACTGAGGTTGAATAATGAACGACTCGAATGAAGATCCTATCGACTGTCTAAAGCCCGAACGATTGCGGGAAAGCATTCGGGAGCTGGAAGGCGAGATTCGGTGGAATCCCGTTGATGCTGAGCTTCACTTTCAGCTTGGTGTTTTTTATGACTGTCTCAAAGATAGTGGGAATGCGGTGAAGGCCTATGGAAAGGCGCTTGAGTTGGATCCGGAGATGCATCAGCCTCACTACTCGCTCGGGGAGATTTTTTTTGGGAAGAAAAGATACTGGGACGCGGCCATGGAATTCGGGCACTATGCCTCTGGAGAGCCGGAAGATCTAGACGGGACGCTTTATCTGAAGTTCGGGATCGCCTGTCTACGCCTCGGACGGATTGAAGATGCTCGCCGTCACCTAAAAAAAGCGCGCATGGACGAAGACGCGGGTCGTGCCAAGATCGCGAACAAGCTCCTATCCCGCATTTCATAGAACGAGAATAAGTCGCATAATATGCAAAAGACGAGATTTGCCTGTTCCGTCGCAAAAACCCCGCAAAAAATCCTTAATTTTTCTTGAAACTGTTCCCCAGGAAGTAGAGACTCTACGCATTAAATAACTGGAGGACGACACGAGTTACCTGTTCTGTGGGTGCCCAGCAACGTTCGGTCGGCGCTATTCAACATTAGGAAAAATCAATGGAAGAAGAAATCTCTCGCCCTGACATTCTGAATTTGTTGTCAGATTATAATTCAGAATCCTCTCTTTTGTCAGCGCAGTTGTTTAGTACGAAAGATCCAATGTTTCCTACGACTTTTCTGGCGGTCGCTGATGATTTAAATGCAAAATATTTAGGCCTATCTCAGTTGCAAATCATTTTGCCAAAGCTTGATTCCATCTATGAGCAATCACCTCTGTTGGATCTTGGAAGGCAAGCCAATTCAGCCATATTTGGATTGACTACCTTGCCTAACATTGAATTACTATCAACATCGATACAACCAGAAACTTTTGAATGGTTGAAACAAATCAATCCCGTCTCCTCGCTTTTGACCCCCGTAGCTGAAACCGCCGATTGTCTGACTTCAGGATTATCTTTCCCCGGCGACAATCTGTCCAAGTTATCAGAGTTTGTGATTCAATCGAGCCTTGGTAAAATTGCCGAAATGTCATTGTTGTCAGAAAATATCTTCGCTGGGTTTGATCCAAGTGATTTAGGCAAGAATATCGGAATGGCGCTTGGTGAAAAAACGAAAATAGGTGCTTCTCTTTTTGAGATGACAGACTCCTATGCCCATTTATTCAAAGAATTTCAGATTCAACCTGATCAGCTTGTCGATTTGGGCCCGTTGATTATTCGAGGTGCTAGCGTCGAATATTTCAACGAAGCTAATCTGTGTGGACTGCTTTCTGTGGAACAACACGGCGCAGTAAGAGGAGAATTAGTCCAGAGCGAAATAGCCGAAGAAAACGAACTAAGTCTTCAAAAAAAGTTATCCCAAGTTGATAGTAGGCTCATTAGACTTTGGGAGGGAGCTAAGCAAACTATAAAATCTGACAATCCTGATAAGGCGCGACATTTTTCGATTTCTATCAGAGAACTTTTAACGCATGTCTTACACAAGCTGGCGCCTAACGAGGAAATTCGCAGGTGGACTTCTGAAGAGGAATATTTCCATGAAGGAAATCCCACCAGGAAGGCTAGGCTAATGTATATTTGCCGCAAGATTAGTGCCGAACCGTTCGAACGTTTTTTTGAAAAAGATGTGGCTGCCACCCTTGAGTTTATGGATTTATTTCAAGATGGTACGCATGCGGTCCAGCCATCTATGACAGACAAACATTTGCAAGCGTTTAAAGCTAGAGCCGAAGCCACAATAAAATATATTTTAGAGGTCGCTTTTAATTAAGAACATAGATAAGCTGAAAGCAGCCATCCCAACGGTACCATTCGAAAAAAGCAGGGGTTGAATGATGGATTCAGGGACTTCCGAAAATAAAAGGAATAGTAAGTTGTTAGGCCCCTTTTTGAGATGGGCCGGTGGTAAATCGTTATTTGTTGAAGAGATTGTGTCTCGATTCCCGTTGCCGAATCAGATAAATCATTACTTCGAGCCATTCCTTGGCGCTGGTTCCGTTTTTTTTCGCTATCAACCCTCGAAAGCAGTTTTGGCGGATTTAAACAAACAATTGGTTGGGACTTTTCGATGGATAAAAAAGGATCCGAAGTCTGTTTATGGAGGCTTGTGCAAAATCAGGCGCAGAAGCGGAAAACGATACTATTACGAAGTGAGAAAAGCGTATAACCAATCGCCGGATTCTGCGATGCAAGCCGCTAGGTTTATTTATCTAAACAAAACTTGTTTTAATGGAATATTTCGCGTTAATCTGAAAGGGGAATTCAACGTTCCCTATGGATACAAAAAATCTCCTGCGTTTCCGACGCTTGAGTTTTTGAAAAACGTATCACAATCCTTAAAAGGGGTTAGGTTCCATGCGAGTGATTACAAAGCGATAGTTAGCGGGGCTCAAAGAAATGATTTGGTATATTTAGATCCGCCATATCCCCCCATAAATGGTTCCTCTTGCTTTACGCACTACACAAAAGAAAGGTTTTCTTCGGGGGATCAATCGGAGGTTGCACGGATAGCGAACCATTTGGACAGCAAGGGAGTTTATGTTTTAGTCACAAATGCGGATACGATAGGGATTAGGAAGCTTTATAAGGGCTGGAATTTTATTAATATAGAGCGTCCACGATTCATTACCTGTTCTCATCATAAACATAAAGTAAAAGAATTGATTATCACAAACTATTAAAAGCAACTGCGAATGCGAGAGGGGTAATCTAAATGAAAACAACGCTTCAAACTCTTTCACCTGATCAAATAAATAGGAATCCTGATAATCCGCGGATTTCTTTTAGACAAGATGAATTGGAAGTTCTGTTGAATTCGATTATGAAAGTGGGTATCCGAGTGCCGCTGTCCGTGTATCAAAAAAGCGGCCAAAATTCGTATATTTTGCTAGATGGAGAACGACGTTGGCTCTGTGCTAAAAAATTAAATATGGCAGATGTCCCGGCAGTAATTGAACCTGAGCCGTCTCGCATTGAGAATATTCTTAGAATGTTTAACATCCACAATGTGCGGGTGCAATGGGATCTCCTAGCTATAGCGTTAAAGTTGAAGGAAGTGCAACAGCTGCTAGAAAGAGAGAAGCGCCCAAATTCATTAAATGATTTGGCCGCTGTAACAGGGGTTAGTTTGTCAACGGTAAAGCGTTCCTTCGATTTATTGCAAATACCCCAAGAATATTTGGATTTATTAAGGGTTGAGCTCAAAAAGCCAAAGGCTGAGCAGGAATTCTCGGAAGATCTTTTTCTTGAAATTATGAAAGTAACAAAAGCTATCGAAAGAAATGCTCCCGTCATTCTCGAAAAATATTCAAAAGAAAAAATTATGAAAAAGTTTTTTCAAAAATATCAAAACGATGTCGTCACGAACGTTGTCAAGTTTAGAGATGTGACAAGGATCGTTAGGGGGGAGAAAGCCGGAGTCTCCAAAAGTAAGGTTATCCCAATAATAGAACGCTTTATCAGTGAGCCCTCGTATACCGTTGAAAAGGCGTATGATTCGTCAGTCGCCAAAGCCTATACGGAACGCTCCATGAAACGTGAAATTGAAAGTTTAACGGAAAGACTAAAAGCGCCTAATCTGGGTATTAGCAATGATATTAGGGAGTCTTTAAAGGAGTTGTTGCGAGTTCTTAGGAGTATTTTGTGAAGTTGGAGTTTCAGTTTTTAGATCAGGCTCTTTGGCCATCCGCCAAAGCTGTTGCCCAATATTTTATTCGGCAAGGATATGCGAAGATCCTTTGCGAAAAGTCTTTTTCTGAGGGCTATGATTTTCGGCCTACGCTCCAGTTTTTCAATAAGGGTGAGTTGATTATTGTGGAGATTACGCATCGAGCACAATTTCATGATTATTTCGAAGAATTCATAAAGACATGTTTGATTGCACGCGCGGAGGTAAAGTGCTTCATAGCTATGCCAGCCTTTATTGGAGAAGATGAAACCCCTTTAACTAGGAGCTATTTAAATAAGCTGAAACAATATGGCGTTGGACTGCTTCTCGACGATAACGGGGTTATAGATGAACAGAGAAGTGCAGTGAAATGTAACGTGAGGATTAATCTGTCCGAGCGAGAGAGAGGCCAAAAACATCGAAAGCAGATAGATACCATTCTCCAAAAGTTTAACGAAGGGGATTTTATCGATGCGATTAGAGATATTACAGAGCTTTTTGAGTGCGTTGTCACGGAGCTTTGTGGGAAAGCGGCGAAGGCTGGGCAAATAAATTTGACGAATGCAGATGTTGATGAATTGGAGCTTGAGGGCAAAATTAATGTACTGTCGACTTCTGTTTATAAGGGGCGATCGCAAAAAAAGTATTTCGATGTGACATTGAATGCAGATTCTAGATCATATAAAGGGACAAGAAACCTTTCGCATCACCCCAGAAACGCAGCGCAAAGGAAGCAATTGGAAACACAACTTATAGAGCGGTTGCTAATGGGCATAAGATTAGTTAAGGAAGTTAGCTCCCTGAGAGTTAAGTAGAACGGTACCGGGTACCGAAGGGACAGGTTGAATGAGCGAGCCTAATGTCGTCATTTCGGCGAATCGCGACATGACGTTGTCGTTCCCGCCATGTAGAATCTTTTAGATTAAATCAGTGAAAGACGGTAATATGGAGTCTGTTTCTTGGTATAATTTAGCAAAAACTGGACAAGCTTAAATGACTGATAAATGGCTCACCATAGAACAGATCGCTGATTATCTTCAAGTTTCCAGGGAGAAGATGTACAAACTTTGCCAGAGAGGGAAGATGCCTGCGTCCAAGGTGGGGGGCCAGTGGCGGTTTGATCTTAAGGAAGTTGATTCCTGGGTTCGGCGGCAACGTCCGAAAGCATTGCAACGAGACTAGTGACTAAATGAATTCGACGGAGCAAGAAAAACAGGTTGTTTCGAAGAAGAGGGTTGTCGATCACGGCGAGGTATTGACTGGAAAGCGGGAAGTTAATGCTATGCTGGATTTGGTCAAGCAAGAGACGGAGAGGATAGAATCTCGCTTCTTAGAGCCGGCCTGCGGAACGGGGAATTTTTTGGCGGAAGTATTAGAAAGAAAACTAAATGTCGTTGAAACCCGCTATGGCAAAAGTCGGCTGGAGTATGAACGGAATGCAATTGTTGCCCTTTCCAGCATCTACGGCATCGACATCCTAGAAGATAATGTGATGGAATGTCGCAAGCGCCTCTTCGATATATTTAATCAGAAGCACACATGTCTTTTTAAAGAAAAAGCAAAGCAAGAATGCTGTCAAGCCGCCCAATACATCCTTCAAAAAAACATCACATGGGGCGATGCGCTTGAATTGAAGACGGCAGGAAAGAATCAGCAACCGATCGTTTTTTCTGAATGGTCACCCGTCAATAGCAGCATGCTGAAGCGCCGGGACTTTACCTTTCACGGGTTACTCGACCATGCAGCTGTGAAAGAATTGCCATTGTTTTCGGATCTTGGAGAAGATGTTTTTATTCCCACGCCCGTGAAAGAGTATCCCTTAATTCACTTCTTGAAGGTTGCTGATGCTGAAGAATAGCGGTTACAACCCTGATGTGTTGTCTTGTCTAGCCAATTTGAGCAGCGACGAGGTTTTTACGCCGCCGCAATTAGCTAATCAAATATTAGACCTGCTTCCAAAAGAAATTTGGAGTGATAAAAATGCTAAGTTTCTTGATCCGGTTTGTAAATCGGGCGTATTTTTGCGGGAAATTGCCAAGCGGCTGAATGTAGGCCTGGAAGAAGCAATGCCCAACAAGAAGAAAAGAATCACTCATATTTTAAAAACCCAAATCTTCGGTATCGCTATAACGGAACTGACAGCCCTGCTTTCCCGTAGATCGGTTTACTGCTCCCAAAAAGCAAACGGGAAATATTCTGTTTGCGAGACCTTTGATGATTCGCAGGGCAATATTCGAAGCAAGCGTATTGAACATGCTTGGGAAGACGGGCGGTGTGTTTTCTGTGGGGCAAGTCGGGAAGAGCACGACCGAGGGAGTGAAATGGAGACTCACGCATACCAATTTATTCACACCGAAAAACCAGAGGAGATATTCAAGATGAAATTCGATGTGATTGTAGGAAACCCACCGTATCAACTAGATACGGGAGGTTCTGGAAGGCAAGCAAAACCAATTTATCAGCACTTCGTGCATCAGGCGAAGAAGTTAAATCCCCGTTATTTAACTATGATTATTCCATCAAGATGGTTTGGCGGTGGAATGGGTTTGAATGAGTTTAGGGAGGAAATGATTAATGATAATAGGATGAGCACTCTTGTTGATTATATTGACGCACGAGAGTGCTTTCCCGGCGTGGACATAGCCGGTGGCATTTGTTACTTTTTATGGGAAAAAGACAAGCGAGACGATTGTTTTGTTGTTAATAAGTTCAACGGTAAAGAGTTTGCATCGAAAAGACCTCTCAATGAATTTAAAACCTTTATTCGTTTTGGCCCCGCTGTATCCATATTGCGAAAAGTGCTTTCGAAAAAAGAGGAGAGCCTTACCAAGATCATTTCTGCTACAAGACCGTTTGGGTTACCAACAAGTGCTCGGCCGACCAGTTCTGGTGATATACATTTGGTTTCGTCTGGAGGAGAAGGGCGCATTTCATCGTCAAAAGTAACCGCGGGCTCAGATATGATAAATAAGTGGAAAGTAATGACATCGAAGACTTCGCATGATCACGCAGGACAACCTGATAAAGATGGGACCAGGAGAGTTTTGTCCAGAGTGGAAATATTGAGGCCAAATTATGTGTGCACGGAATCTTACATCATCCTCGGAGCTTTTTCGCAAAGGGAAAAAGCTCAAAATTGCTTGCAATATGTTAAAACTAGATTCGTTCGCTTCCTGGTTTCACTGCTGTCTTTTTCTCAGGATATAACTCGTGAGCGATTTGCTCATGTCCCCCTAGTGGATATGAGCGAGCCTTGGACCGACGAAAAGCTCTATAAAAAATACGGACTAACCAAGGAAGAAATTACATTTATTGAGTCTATTGTTCGTTCTATGGAGGCAGATAATGAGTAAGGAGTTTTTTCCTCAGCGGCCAAATTCCAAGCCGACTATCTATGCCTACGAGGACACACACCCGCAATACAAGGGCTTGCTGAAAGTTGGCTATACCGCCTTAGATGTTCAAACACGACTGGCGCAACAATACCCCACGCTTCGCCCGGGGAAATTGCCCTACAAGATTCTCCTCGAAGAATCAGCCATGCGAAATGATGGAACAATTTTTACCGATCGTGAAATTCATCGTTATTTAAAAGACGGAGGTATAAAAAATCCAGGTGGCGAATGGTTTAAGTGTCCCGTTGACAAAGTCAAAGCAGCGGTGATTGCTGTCCGCACTGGACAGAAAAACGAAGAAAACCGTTCCCTTGATTTCAAAATGAGGCCCGAGCAGATAGAAGCGGTAGAGAAAACTGCTGCATACTTTAAAAATATTAGAAAAGAAAAACCGGGTAAACCGCCGCATTTTTTATGGAACGCAAAAATGCGATTCGGCAAAACCTTCGCTTCCTATCAGCTTGCAAAAAAGATGGCTTGGCGCAAAGTACTGGTTCTTACTTTTAAACCTGCCGTACAAAGCGCATGGGAAGAAGACTTGAAATGCCACGTTGATTTCAAAGGCTGGCAGTTTATTTCACCCGGGGGTCTGGCCTTTGGGCAGATTCATAAAAATAGACCGTTCGTTTGCTTTGGTTCTTTTCAGGATTTTCTCGGAAAGAACAAAAGCACGGGGGGGATAAAGACTAAAAACGAATGGGTCCACGCTACCAACTGGGATTGCGTCATTCTTGATGAGTATCATTACGGAGCGTGGAGGGAAAGCGCTAAGGAACTTTTCGAAGCAGAAGACAAAAAGGAAGTCGAGTTTGGAGAAGGCGCTGGCATCGAAGATTTTGACGAAGATATTGTGCCAATCACAACAAATGCATATCTCTATCTTTCCGGCACGCCATTCCGAGCTATTGCTTCGGGTGAATTTATCGAAGAGCAGATTTTTAATTGGACATATTCTGATGAACAGAGGGCCAAGCAAGAATGGAAGAGTGGGGATAATCCATACGCACCATTACCTCGCATGGTGCTTTTAACTTATCAGCTTCCAGATTCGGTCCGCAAAATCGCAATGCAGGGAGAGTTTGACGAGTTCGACCTCAACGTCTTCTTTGCTGCGGAAGGGGTTAAGGAGAAGGCGAAATTTAAATATCAAGAGGAAGTGCAGAAATGGCTAGATCTTATTCGTGGAGCACTTTTAGAAACCACCATTGATAATTTGAAATTAGGGGCTAGCAAGCCGCCGATGCCATTCTCAGACATCCGTTTGTTAAATGTGTTATCTCACACTTTGTGGTTTATGGGCAGCGTATCCTCTTGTCATGCTATGCGCAATCTTCTCGTGCAGAAGCAGAATACGTTTTACCACGATTACCGAATTGTAGTGGCTGCTGGGGCCGGTGCTGGAATCGGCGTAGATGCATTGCCCCCAGTGCAGGAGGCCATGGACGATCCTTTAAAAACAAAAACAATCACGTTGTCCTGTGGCAAACTGACGACCGGGGTTACTGTCAGACCGTGGGCGGGCATTTTTATGCTTCGCAATCTGACTACCCCCGAGACATATTTTCAAGCTGCATTTCGTGTGCAATCCCCTTGGGCTATTAGGAATCCCGACAGCATTACGCCTAACCAAGAACAAATCATCAAAGAGGAATGCTATGTTTTTGACTTTGCGCCCGACAGGGCTTTGCGGCAGATTGCTGATTACAGCTGCCGACTGAATGTTAATGAATCGAACCCAGAGATAAAGGTTGAGGAGTTCATCAAATATTTGCCAGTGTTGGCCTACGACGGTAGCTCCATGAAGGAGATTGATGCCGCCGGGATCTTAGATATGGCAATGAGTGGCACGACCGCAACCTTACTTGCTCGCCGATGGGAAAGCGCCTTATTAGTAAATGTGGACAACAGCACCTTGCAGCGCTTGATGAACAACAAAGCTGCGATGGAAGCGCTTATGAGCATTGAAGGTTTTCGTAATCTGAATCAGGACATAGAAACAATTATCAATAAGTCGGAGGCTGTGAATAAGGCGAAGAAAGAAGCCAACGACAAGGAGCTCTCCGACAAAAAAAAGCAGGAGCTTTCCGAGGAGGAAAAAGAATACAAAAGCCTGCGAAAACAGATTCAGGAGAAACTCATCAAATTTGCTACCCGAGTGCCGGTCTTTATGTATTTGACTGATTATCGAGAACGGTGCCTCAAGGACGTGATTACACAGCTTGAGCCGGGGCTATTCAAAAAAGTTACTGGTTTGACCGTAAAAGATTTTGAATTGCTTGTAAGCCTCAATGTGTTTAATAGCGCATTGATGAATGATGCTGTCTATAAATTCAAACGGTATGAAGATGCCAGCCTAAGCTACACGGGTATCAACAAACACGAAGACGATGCTGTTGGCTTGTATGATACGGTTTTAACGTCAAAGGATTATGCTGGAACATTCGAAAATATACCGTAATGAGTAAGGGGAATAATTAATATGGGATTTTTGCCGAAGGGGAAGCTGGATGAGGCGTTTGAATGGGTGAGGTAAGGAAAAGAACCTTCGAAAGTTCGATCGACGCGTTGAGAACCGTCTATTATGTTGTCATTGGCCTTGCCATTACAGAAGCGTTAAATAGAACCTTTACGAGAAACGGCTCTTTTGTGGGGCGAGAGATCTTTGATTTGGGAAAAATCTTACTGATTATTTCATTCATGCTTACAGCTTGTAGGTTTGCGCATGGAGCTTCTATCCATCTTGGAAAGTTTTCAGAAAAACGGCATAAACCAGTAGTCGATTTTTTAGGGTTTCTTACTCAGGCGTCATTATTCTATGTGATGGCTATAGCGTTAAATAAACCAAAATGGTTCATGTTTTCATTTATTTTGATGCTTTCGGTGGATGCGATATGGTTATTGTTTTTAATGATAGGAAAAATTATCGATATCACTTCAACCGAGAGACAATGGCTTCGAAGCGATGGTGTTATGTTGATCTTTTTCCTCTGTATTTTCCTTGTGGATAAAACGGTCTCGTCTGTTTTTTCTTTAATTTCTATTTGCGTAATTGCTGTTCTGGCGACAATTTTTGATTATTTGAAAAACTGGGCATTTTACTTCCCCGAATTTCAAAGCCATGTCGCATAGACCTCTCAAAATATATATCGCTGGTCCCTATTCCAGCAAAAAAAAAGAAAAACAACGATCGAATGTTGCAGTCGTTATCGATGCGGCCATTAATGTTTTCAAAAAAGGCCATTTCCCGTATGCTCCTCATTTAACGCACTATGTGGATATAAGAGCCAGAAAACTCGGTGTAAAGTTGTCATGGGCCGATTATATGGTATGGCATGATGCTTGGTTAGTCGTATGCGATGTTTTTTTGTATCTTGGAAACTCGAAAGGGGCAGATCAAGAATTAAAAATAGCAAAGAAATTGCAAAAAAAAATATATCATTCGGTAGAAGAAATTCCTACAATTAAAAGAGCTGTTAAGTTTAAAACGGAAATATAACGAAACTGGTCAGATGTCGTCTTTTGCTTGGATTGCGTCAAAGACTGAAAGGTGAATGGAAAAGCATGAGTGCGGAGCAAGATAAAAAAATAACCATAGCTAAGAAACTGCGGCCAATCCGGCTTGCGTTCTTAGTGAAAAAAGACGACAGTCGAACACTACGTGAGGTATTCAGGATTAATACCTGCCTTTGGGGAGGGATTTATAATCCTATAATTCCTTTTTTTAAAAAGACACCTGCGAATTGGGAAGACCGCCGTTTTCGAAATCCTCCGGCGTCAGCAATCATAAGAGGGTATTTGGATTCGTTTGATCCCGATTACTTGGTTGTAAAAGACAAGCAGAAAATATCTGATTCACTGTTTGATAAAGAGCGCCTGTTATCTTTGGACGACGTTTTAAATATCAAGGATGATGAGCCTATATCTTTTGGCGCAGATGTTACTGATTTGTATGGGCATCTATATGACAAGGATTTTAAATTTGAGCGTCGCCATCCTGTCAAAATATTTTGTCCAAAACCTTCCAGAGAAATGTCATTGCTGGCCGCCTGTTGCTTTGGTGATTTTCCAAGCTCAAAAGAAATTAGCTACATTAAAAAGAATTATTCTCACTGCTTCAACGCCAAAGATCTCGCAATTGACCGAAACAATTTTCTTGATTGTTTGTTAAATGGAGGGGTATCTCCGTTGCGGATAACGCGCGCTGAACTGAAAACTTCGCCGCGAGGCAGCAGAGCAGACGCGGCAATATTTTTCATGGATGCTACCGCATGGCTTGATATGGTTGATTATTGGAATTTGAGGGCTGTGGGTAGAGACGTATTGCCGCTTCCTAAACAGTATTCCGCAAATTATGTAGAGTTAATTAATAAAGTCATAAAACGCAACTTTGCGCCATATCGGCATGATAAGAATATGATGCATCATACGACCTTTATTTGCTCTCGATCATCCAGCATGGAAGAAATGCAGTCTTTTACTAAAAAATTAGCCTTGCCGGGAAATGGTTCGATTTCGTTACAACATTGGTATCCGCGCATGTGGGATGAATGGGCAAAAGATAAAGACGGCGTTGCGCTTTGTTCAGTTGTAGCGAAAGAAGAATCCGAAGAGGTTCTTTTAGAGGATAACTATTTAAGGTTTAAAGATATATCGCCGGATTTTGTGAGTCGCTATGGTGGAAACGGAAAGCCTCGTTGGATTAATGTTATTAGGCTTAAAGATTTCTATAAAAGGTACGGTTGCCCTTCAGTACTTCCACGCAATCTAAAGGATGCTTATCGCATATTTGGTGCGCATAGT
>CAZGCC010000005.1:0-1094 GCA_964524195.1 uncultured bacterium
GGGCTCACCTTTGCGTTTGTCTTTATTGACCGAGATGACCTGGGGAATGATTTCGCCGCTTTTTTCGATAAAAACGCGGTCCCCGACCCGCGCGTCGAGCCGTTCTATCTCATCCTGGTTGTGGAGGCTCGCACGGGATACCGTGGTTCCGGCAAGCTGAACGGGTTTCAGGATCGCCACCGGTGTCAGAACTCCGGTGCGGCCGACCTGGATCTTGATGTCTTCGAGCACGGTTTCGGCCTGCTCGGCGGCATATTTATAAGCGATCATCCAGCGCGGAGATTTTGAGGTCATCCCAAGCGTCTTTTGATCCTCAAACTGATCGACTTTTACCACCACGCCGTCGATCTCATAATCGAGTGTTGCCCGTTTTTTTTCAATCTCATCGATCGCCTTAAAAACCTTTTCCAATCCGTCGCATTTCCTGGCGCTTGGGATCGTTTTGAAACCCAGCGAACGAAGAAGCGCCATAGCTTCGCTCTGGCTCTCGGGCTTCTGGTCGCCCTCGTAACGGGCAAGACCGTGAATAAAAGCATTAAGCTTCCGTGCCGCGACCAGTTTTGGGTCCAAAAGCTTCAGACTGCCGGCGCAGGCATTCCGTGGATTGGCGAAGAGTTCCTCTCCGTTCTTTTCTTTTTCCGCGTTGATCTTTGCGAACTGGTCCCTGCCGATATAGGCTTCGCCTCGCACTTCCAAAAGCGAGGGCACCGGCCCTTTATAAGGACTTCCGGGCACCGGGATCTTGAGGGGCACCGACCCGAGAGTCTTAATGTTCTCGGTAATATCGTCGCCGTTCTTGCCGTCGCCGCGCGTCGCGCCGAGTTTCAGATATCCATCTTCATAGACCAGGGTGATCGAGACGCCGTCGATCTTTTCTTCCACAAAATAGGAGAAAGGTTCCTCACCCAGGCTTTTCCGGACGCGGCCGTCGAAATCCTCAAGTTCGCTAAAGGAATAGGTATTATCCAGCGAAAGCATCGGGACCTGGTGCTTGATAGAACGAAATTCCTTGAGCGGCGCGCCGCCGACGCGCTGGGAGGGAGAATCCGGCGTGAGAAATTCCGGAAAGACCTTTTCAAAATCCATGAGCTCCC
>CAZGCC010000005.1:1104-36455 GCA_964524195.1 uncultured bacterium
CCAGTCGGTCCATATCGTTTCCCGTTTTAGAGCAGCCGGTAGGCCAGCCCGGGCGGTAATCCCTCCGCCATGATCTTTTCCGCAGTTTTCTTATTATCGTAAGGCAGACGGACGATTTCAAATGTTAATTCGTCTCCGTCAAAGATCCCGAACGAGAGCCGGCGGTCTCCATCCCGTGGCTGGCCGATACTTCCCGGATTCAGAAGATAGCGCCCGTTCTTTTGAAGCCTGAAAACGCCTTCTTGAAGTCGTCCGCTCGTTCTTTTTACTTCATCAAAAAAATACGGGACATGCGTATGACCCACGAACCCTAGGGTCGATCGTAAAGCCAGAAAGGATTTGTAAGCGTCATTTTCATCGAACAGATAATGGAATTCCTCGGGACTGTGCAGCGCGCCATGAGCCAGGGTGGCCTTGCCTATGACCAGGCTGTACGGTAATTTTTTGATCCCAGCCATTAATTCAGACTTCAACCGGTTGGCTGTCCAATCGATGGCCTTGTGCGCCTCCCCAGAAAAACATTCACGGATATTCTGGTCGGTTACGGCCGCTTCGTGATTTCCAAGCACATGGAACTTCGCGTTCTCGAAGGCCCAGTTTAGACATTCGTTCGGATTCGCCCCGTAGCCGATCGAATCTCCCAGGCAAAAATATCCGGAGACCCGACGCTTTTTCGTATATTCCACCGCAACTTCGAGCGCTTCCAGATTGCCGTGAATATCCGCAAAGACTGCATAGCGCATGACGCCACCTCTTTAGATTCCCGCCACGGGATCCAGTCTAATAGGCGATGGAGAATCTCTTGAAGGTATTTTCCGCGTCCGACCAGCGGACCTCGATATCCCGGATGTAATCTTTCATCCCGGACTCCCGGATCGCCGTCAAGAATTCTGCAAGCGGCGCCTCCTCGCCTTCCGCGAGCACCTCCACGCGGCCATCATCAAGATTCCGGACGAAACCCGTGACCGAAAAACGGCGGGCAAGTCTTTCGGCGGTAAAACGGAATCCCACGCCTTGAACCGTTCCGCTGAAGAAAACCTGCATCCGCTTCTTCGTCATAGCGTTTTTATTTTGTTCTTGAGACAGTTACGGAAATGATACGCGACCACGCCAAAAGCGACCGCGACATTGAGTGAATTCTTCAGCCCGGCCATTTCGATCTCGATCGTCCCGTCACACAAAGACAGCAGATCCTCGGAAACCCCTTCGACCTCATTTCCCACGACAAGGCAGACCGGCCCTGTCGGCTCATAATCCTGATACGGGGCGCTGCCTTCGACCTGCTCCAGAAAAACGATCTTATAGCCACGGGTTTTGAGCTCGCGCAAGACCGAGCAAGCCTCCTTCCGGTATTCCCACGGGACTTCATTTTCAGCACCGAGCGCGGTCTTGGAGATCTGGCTGTCGGGCGGGAAACCGGTAATGCCGCAGATCCAAAGCTTTTCAATTCCAACGCCATCCGCCGTCCGGAAGATGGAACCAACATTGTAAAGGCTCCGGATATTGTTAAGGACAACGCAAAATGGAAGCTTGGGTTCTTTTTGCCGAGTCTCCTGACGGGCCAAGAGTTCAGGATGGCTAAATTTTCTCATGATCAGGAAGCAGCTTTCTTTTCATCCCAGGCGAGATAACGGTGATACCCCCAATGGAGAAGTGATTCGGGGATCCTCTTGAGAAACCACATCAAGATCCCCCACCATCCGGGAACATAGGCGATCCGTTTTTTCTTTTGGATCGCTCGAAAAATATCCTCCGCGGCTTCATCGGTCGAAACCACCCCGAACAATCCTTTCCTTCCGCGGACCATAGCCGTATCCACAAAGCCGGGGCGGATATCGACTACACTTAGTGAAGTGCCAACAAGCCTTTGCCGAAGTCCTTCCATATAATTGATCATGAATGCCTTGGAAGCGTTATAAGCCGGCGAACGGCCGCTGCCGCGATGCCCGGCCACTGAAGAGATCCCCACAATACATCCGCTTTTCTGTCGAAGAAAATAATTCACGGCAGCATTGGCCATAGCCGCAAAACCCAGAACATTGACCCTGATCGTCTCTTCTTCCCGGTCCCAACGGCACTCAATGTTGTGGAAAAGAACTCCGGCATTAACGATCACAAGATCCACGCCATGCATGGCCATGATCAGATTGTTGAGGTCATGGATCGCCTGACGCGCATCCCGAAGATCGATCGCTCGGACAAAACTCTCTCCCGCAAGCTCTTTTTGAAGCTCCTGAAGTTTTTCAAGCGACCGGCCCGTCAGACCGACAGCCCAACCTTCTGCCGAAAGTTTCCTGGCTAACGCACGGCCAATCCCGCTGCCCGTCCCGATAATAATTGCTTTTTGAGATTCCTTTTCCATGGGCCTTATTCTACTCCAGACAAACCGTTTCAAAAACCCCTTTAGACAGAAAAAAGGCGCTACCTTTTGAGAGGTAACGCCTTCTTTCAACTTTTCAGCTTACATGCTTAGCGATTTTTTAGTTTTCTCTGCTTTTTTGTTGGCTTCTTTTTCCGCCTTCCGCTTTTCTTCCTTGGCCTTTTTTTCCACCTTAACCTTCTCTTCTCTTACTCTCTTTTCAGCCTTAACCTTTTCTTCTTTCGCCTTCTTTTCAGCCTTGCGGGCTTCCTTTTCGGCCGCCTGCTTTTCTTCTTTGGCCTTTCTTTCAACTTTAGCCTGCTCCTCTTTCGCTTTCTTCTCCGCCTTACGAGCTTCTTTTTCAACTTCAGATTTCTCCTCCTTCATTTCTTTACCGGCCTTCTTTGCATCTTTCTTCGAAAGCCCTGGAGGCGTATTCCCCGTCCACCCCTTTTTCTCTCCCTTACTCCAACCTGCGGGATCATTCGCTGGGCCTTCCGCAAGAGCCATGCTACTGCCCATACTGAGCCCCAACACCAACAAAGAAACACACATCAACTTCAGGATGTTTGTTCTCATGAGGTTCTCCTTTTCCGGTTATTTGAATTGAATGAAAATCGATAAAAAATATCTATCTGCGCACTGAAACTATCCTAATAAAAGCCTCTACGGAACGATCGTATGTGCCTTCGATACTATCTGGAAAATAACAGGCAGGCAATTGATTTTGACTACGGTGGTAGGCTACGCAATCACAACAAACACCCTTGCGAGAACAGGGCTCATACGAACAATTGCAATGCTTCTTGTTGGACTCTTTCTTACATTCCATCTGAAGCTGTCCCTGGAGAATGAAAATCGGGGCGTCCTGATTCTTGATTGAAATTCAACGGTGAATTGGGACAGTCCCGATTTTCCCGTTTTATTATTTGATAGAAAAATCGGGGCGATAGGATTTGAACCTACGGCCTCTCGGTCCCGAACCGAGCGCACTACCAGGCTGTGCTACGCCCCGACGCACAATCAAAAAATTAATAGGTCGTCGGGACAGTCCCAATTCACCCGTCATTATGAACCGAGAATTAGGACGCCCCGACAAACTTTTCTGCTAATAACCAAGGGTGATTGCTACACCCATTCTTATTGAATGGGTGCGGCCCGTCGTGGAGCTTGTCGCTCCAAGCGAAACCGAAACGGCGGGGATTATAACACCCTCTCGAAAAGGATACAATGAAAGGCATTAATCATTTATTGCAAGATCCGCCGTAGCTTCTACCTGTTCCGGGGTAAGCGGCGCAGACTCCTCACGGCGGGACTTCAATCCACGCGTCAGGAGAGCTGCCTCCATGACCTCTTTGAATACAGGAGCCGCCACTGTACCGCCATAATAAAGAGGCCGTGCTTCGTCCAAGACAACGACCATGGCATAACGAGGATCATCGGCAGGCGCAAAACCTATGAATGAAGATATAAAAGACGAATGAGAATAGCCCTTGCCTCCTGGAAGAACCTTTTGTGCAGTTCCGGTTTTACCACCGGCGAGGATACCCGGGATCTTCGCCTTGGTCCCTGTCCCCCTTTCAACCACTTGCGTCAAGATATCCCGCATGGTGGCAGCCACCTCAGGCCTGATCACACGGCGCTTGGTCACGGGCTTCTTTTCCTTGAGCGTCACCCCGGCAGGATCCTGGACTTTGGCGATCATATAGGGTCGCACAAGATTTCCCCCATTCGCGATCACGGATATGGCAGTCACCATTTGCAACGCGGTCACCATAACCTCCTGCCCCATCGGGATATTATATGGCGAAGTTTTGGACCATTGGGACGGAGGCCTTGTATAACCAGGCGCCTCTCCGGCAAGATCAATGCCGGTCGATACTCCAAATCCAAAACCTTTGACATAGCTCTGGAATTTTTCGGGTCCCATTTTCTGCGCGATCTTGACGGTGCCGATATTACTCGACTTCACGATCACTTCGGTCATCGGGAGCATGCCGTAGGCATGGACATCGCGAAGCGTTTTTACGCCATAATTCCACTTGCCGTTCTCACAATTAAAAACGGTTTGAGGAGTTACAACACCTTCATTGAGCGCGCCGCTTGCCGCCACGATCTTAAAGACCGATCCCGGTTCGTACATATCCGTGATCGCGCGGTTCCGTTTTTCATCAGGGCCAACTTTTGAGTAGTGGTTGGGATCGAACCCCGGTTGATTCGCCATCGCCAGGATCTCTCCGGTCTTGGGATCCATCACGATAGCCCATGCGCCTTGGGCCTTCCACTGCTTGAAGGCCTTCTCCAGGGATTTTTCGGTCAGATATTGAAGGTGCTGGTCGATCGTCAACACCACGCGATTTCCATCGATCACGGGCAGGCTTTTCTTTTCAAAGGCCTTGATCTCACGGCCCTTGGCATCACGCTGGGTCACGCGCCTTCCAGGTTTTCCGCGAAGATCCCCATCCATGGACCGTTCAATACCCTCCACGCCCTGGTTGTCGACCGTCGAAAAACCAAGCACTTGCGCAAGCATCGAACCTTGAGGATAAAACCGCTTGTATTCCTCCACGACCCCGAGCTCCGAAGACTCAAGTTTCTTTATTTTTTCGGCCTCTTCAAAAGTCACCCGTCGTTTCATCCAGACAAAAGCTTTGTCGCGGGAAAACCGTTCTTCCACCCATTTTCGATCAAGCCCCAGAATCTTGGCCACCTCGCGGCTGAGCTCCGCTTTTTCCTCCTCTTTTAACGCACGAGGCACCGCATAGATCGACGGGATCTTTAAATTCGTCACGAATTCCGCTCCGTGACGGTCGGTGATCGATCCTCGCAAAGGAGGGATCTCGATCGTTATATTGTGCTGGCGACGCGCTAAGTTAAGGAGGGAGGACTGATGGAGCCAAGTCAGCTGAAGGATCTGATAGATGATTAGACAAAAAAGAATGAGGAGAACGATGTAGAGAAACCAAAAACGACGCGGCGAAAGCAACGCTCGCATTTTTTAGGAGGAAAGATCGGTCTTGGCCTGGGCCGTTTGAATCCATCGGCCAAGAAAACTTGAGACCTCGGCAGAAAAAGTACGCGTCGCTTTTTGCTGCTGCTCGGAAGGGATGACAAGATCGGGCATCATGGGAACTTCCACAACCTGGATCTTGCCGGGGAGCGCCAAACCCATATCGTGGCGCTTCATTTTTTCTTCAAGAAGGCGGGGGGCCCTCAACTGATCGACCTTATACCGGAACCGGTGGAGCAATTCCTGCTTTTCGGCCGCGGCCCGGGAGCTTTTATGAATATCAAAGGAGACCAGAACGGAAGCAACCTGCAGATGCACATAAAAAAGCATCGCGCAGGTCAAAGCTGCTATAAGAATTAATATTTTTCCGCTGCCCTTCATGATGTTTTCTCGATGACTCGCAGTTTTGCACTTCTTGCTCTGGGATTATTCAATATTTCAGAACGCTTTGCAACGATTGGTTTACGAAAAGTCAATTTTCCCTGCTCCTCATCATCCCATTTCCGGAACTGCTGCTTCACGATCCGGTCCTCCATGGAATGAAAACTGATAATGCCCAGCCGCCCGCCCTTCGAAAGATGTTGAAACGCTCCGGCCATACCTTCTTTCAAGGCCTCCAGTTCGTCATTAACGCCGATGCGAAGCGCCTGAAATACTTTTGTGGCCGGATGTCGCCGGGCCCACGCGGGTCGTTTTCCTTTTTCAAATCGTAAATGCGGAGGAACCGCTTGCTCCAATGCCTGAATGAGATCCTGAGTGGTACGGAGAGGATGCTGACGACGCGCCTCGACGATCACACGGGCGAATCTTCTGGAATGGCGCTCTTCGCCATAATGATAGAAAAGATCCGCAAGCTGGGTTTCGGACATTTGCGCCAGCAACTCTGAGGCCTTAAGACCGACTTCCGGGTTCATTCGCATATCCAATTCCCCTTCTGCTTGGAAACTGAAACCGCGTTCCCCATCCGCCAACTGCTCCGACGAAGTTCCGATATCTAAAAGCACCGCATCGAAGGCCGTTACTTTCAATTCCGGAAAAACTTTTTCAAGATTCCTGAAATTCTCATGAACCAGGCTGACCCGCGAATCCCCCTGGAACAACTCCCGGCATCTGGCGATCGCGGCCGGGTCTTGATCAAACCCGACTAATTTTCCGTCAGCGTCGATCTTTTCAAGCATCGCCTCGGAATGTCCCCCGCTCCCGAGAGTTCCATCCATCACAACGGCACCGGGTTTTAAGGCCAGATGCTCCAGAACTTCTTCTAAAAGAACAGGATTATGACGCAAAACTGAGGATCGCCTCTTCTTCCGTCGAGTAACTTTCCATCAGGCCGTTGACGCCGATCATCTGGAAGGTCCGCTCCACTTCGGGACGAAGATTGCAAAGCTTGATATCCCCCTTCTGCTCACGAACCTTGCGCAAGCGGTCCACAAGAATACCAAGGCCCGCCAGCTCCACATGCTTTGTATCTTTCAGATCCAGCAAAAGCCGCTTGTGGTTCCGGTTAAGCAAACGGTTCATGCGGTCCTTCATTTTGATCATGCTGAGCGCGTCGAGATCTCCGTTGAAACGCAACACATCCACCCCAACCTTCGTCCTGGCGTGATAGACCATAATGGCTCCTTTTCTATTCCGATACTAATTTTTCCGCGAGTTCTTCAAAATGGTTCTTGTGATTGTCAAAATAACTCTGCCACTTTTCTTTGGCCCAGATTTCAATACGGCTTGAGACCCCAACGATCATGACCTCCGCTTTTATGTCGGCATAGGTTTTAAGAAAATCCGGAATGAGAATCCTTCCCTGCTTGTCACACACAACTTCTGAAGCGCCTGAAAAGAAAAGCCTGTTGAAGGTTCTGGATTCAACTTTGGTGAAAGGCATATCACGGAACTTTTTCTCTTCGGTCTTCCACTGTTCTTCCGTAAAAACGAACAAACATTGCTCGAGACCGCGAGTGATGAAGAACCGTTCCACATAGCGCTCTTTGAAGATCTCGCGGAACTTGGCGGGGATCATGACGCGGCTTTTGCTATCGATCACATGTTCGAATTCACCATAAAACATGGATTCTTTTTCCTTTCAGGGTTCCCACTCTCTACCACTTTACCCCACTTTATTATCGACGGCAGTATAGCTTTCCCTTAATATCGTGTCAACATTCTTTTTTTAGGGAAGCTGACAATAGGGCCCCCTCTTGAGGAAGACCTTATGGCGAAGGAGGCACAGAGACACCAAGCATGAGGAAATAGAACGCGGGGAAAAATATTCCAGCTACCGAAAGAAGAAGGGGATCTTAATTTTCGAAATAGAGAATACGGGAGCAATTCTCGCAAACAATGATCTGCTCGCCAAGACGAATCTCATTGATGAGTTGCGGGCGCAACTGCATCTGGCAAGCCGAGCAAACCTCGCCATTCACAAGGGCTAAAGCAAGCCCTTGTTTTTTTACAGCAATCCTGTTGTAAAGCTCCCCAAGCTCCGGGGGCAATTGCGCGACGGATTCTTCACGCTGCTTTTTCAGGTCCGCAAGACGGGCTTGCAAATTCTTTTCCTGGTTTGCCGCCTCATTGTCCTTTTCCTGGAAAGACTTGGTCACGGAAGCGAAATTTTCTTTTTCCTTGCGGACTTCATCTTTCACCGCTTCCACCTCATCCATAGCATAAAGGATCCCCTCTTCAAGAAGAGAGTTGTCGGCTTTAAGAGAAGCAATCTCCTGCTGAAGCGCGGCATATTCTTTGTTCGTCTTGATCTGAGACAATTGCCCGTCGAGTTTTTTGATCTGCGTCTCTTTTTGCGAGAGCTCCATCTCTTTTTCTTTGAGCTTCAGTTGAACATCCTTGAGGGACCTTTCGAGATCGTTCAGATGTGTCTTTTCCGACTCAAGATCGGATTTGAGTTGCGCTCGTTGGGACGGGATCTCTTCCAGGAGAATGCCCGCATGATGGATCTCGCTATCCAACTGTTGGGCTTTTTTCAAGGCATCAAGATTCTGTGTAATGGGGCTTGGCATAATTAGGAAGGATTATAGAAGAGATGGGAGACACCATCAAGGACGAAATCAGCTGTCTTTATCGAGAAGCTTCACAACCGGCGCAACGCTAAAGACAAATCAACGAGACCTTCTACCTCCTGCGGCGTCAACCGTCCTCTTTGCAAGAAATTTGAAGCCGAGATTGGACTCCGGGACCGTAGCCCTGCTTCACGGGATGAATCAAGAATATAGGCTGAGGATGGTATCCACTTACAAATCCGAACCCCAACATCATCCATCCCTCTGCCGAAAAGACCGGCATATTCAAAAAAACTTAACCGGTCGCTGAAGCCGTTCATTTTTAGGATCTGCTGCCGATCCAGTTCGGGATAGAAAAGATAAAGCACGGCATCCCCAGGCATCAGAACCCAAAGCTTTTTGATCTCCCCCTGGAGCTCCTCAACGGTGAAATCTCTCATGGAGCGATAGAAGATCCGCGCCCAAACCTGGGCATCCTTGCTTTTAAAAAGAAAAGGAGATCCATTCACATCCTCCAGAATCACTTTATCCGCGTGAAGCTCCTGAATGGACGCGCGAATTGACTGGAAGATCCCCTGCCGCACACCTTTGCGTTCCTGGATCGCGATCATCGCATCGCCCCCGACATCGCGAGCTTAGAGCTCCGCTCGTGCGACTCGATCCATTCCGCTAGCATGAATTTCTGGAGGCTTGGTTTTGCATCCCAAGGTTGATGGCGCAGAAGCTCCGTGTGAAGAGAGGATGAAAAATGCTTGGCGGGATCCGCCAGATCCATCCATCCAAGCCACTCAAGGCGGGTATTAAGGTTTTTGAGAGCAAAATCCGAAAACTTCTCGAAAATCTTTTCACCTTTAGAAACCTCTGTCTTCCCCGATAAAGCTACATAGAACTCGAGCCGTGGATTAAGCGCCAACCCGGTCTTCATCATCTTATAACCTTCTGTTAATGATTCTGGAGTGGACTTGAGTAAAAGCACCCATTTATCTAAAAGACAAATGGCCCGCTCAAAATGCAACAGCTGGCGATATTCAAAATCGAGAAAGATGTCACGACTCCGGAGGACTCCCTCGACACGGGATGAAACCGGAGATGCCATTAGGTCGCGCAGTTCATCCCAATAAAGACAGTATCTCTTCAGGTGATCTCCGAACGATTCCGGAGCATTATTTTTCGCGTCAGAGGAAACTTTGCCGCGCCGAGACACAACGCTCACAAGGGTACAGGGCTTTTCATGGGAAATGAGTTGCGAGGCAAAAAATGTATTCAGCAGAAGCGAATCATCTTCGTGGTCGGGGCTTGAAACTCCCAAGACCTGGATCTTGGGAGGAAGAAACGCTGGAACTTCCTGGGGAACTCCTCCAAAAAGAGGCGAGATATCTTTTAGGCCCCGCACGAGTTTCTTGGCATCATCCATGATCAAGCGAACTCCATATAAGAATCAACGCCGCCATAGGTGTTCTGCTTTTGCATCGGCTGGCTGGGATCCACTTGCCACTCCCCAT
This sequence comes from uncultured bacterium, assembly GCA_964524195.1. GTDB lineage: Bacteria > Omnitrophota > Omnitrophia > Omnitrophales > Aquincolibacteriaceae > Aquincolibacterium. The sequence goes on from CAZGCC010000005.1 coordinate 10,987, forward strand.
CCACAATGAACTTGTAACGAAAATTCTTCAGCTCAACCGAAATGACTTTTTGCCAAAGCCCATCCTGACCGCGGCGCACAAGAGGCTCCGGTATCCAATGGTTAAAATCCCCCGCAATCTCCACCGTCGACGCCGTCTTGCTGGAAAACTGGAAAAGAATTCCATCGGAGATTTGCCGCGGTCCGAAATGGTTCTTAAAAACCTGATCCCATCCCAATTCTTTTTTGGGGAGTTTCCGGTTCCAGTCCCGTTCAAGATATTCCACCGCCAGATTCAAATAGTCCTGAAAGGCCTGGGATTGGGGCGCGTATTGCACGATGCTTTGTCCTGCGGCAGCCGCTTCTTTCAAGCTGACATGCTGATGAACGATCGTCGTGAAGAGACGGTCCTGAAAATGTGCTTTCACCTCATCGTAGATTTCCTGGGAAAAACTCATTTCGGGATCAAAAAGCGTCACAAGCGCATGAACACCGATGGCTGACTCCCGGCTCCGGTTCACAACCTGAAGGGTCTCAGAGATCTTTGCGAGCCCAAGCAGCGAAAAAAAGGAAGGCTCAACCGGTATCAGAACTTCATCCGCGGCGCTCAAGGCATTCCAAGTGAGGATCCCAAGATTGGGAGGACAATCCAGAACCACAAAATCATACCGCTGCTCGCCTTCAGCAACCCGGGCCAAGAGATTGCGTAGCTTTAAATGATAATTGGGCATAAATCCAAATTCCTCTTCGAGAGCATTCAGACTGGAGTTGCAGGGGATGAGATCTAGATCCTGATGGAGATTCCGGATAACCTGAGACAGAGAAGGGGCTACGCCTTGGAGCGGGGTCAAAAGATCGTAGAGAGTCGGCATCCCCTTCTGCGTCTTGACACCCAGCCCGCATGTGGAGTGCCCCTGCGGGTCCAGATCGATCAGAAGAACCTTCTTTTGAAGAAAGCTCAAGCACGCAGAGAAATTAATGCTAGTCGTAGTCTTCCCGCACCCGCCCTTTTGGTTTGCAATGGCGATGGTTCTCAAAAAGCTCATCTCCTTGAATTAAAATGTTTCGCATTAGATTAACGGCTTGGCTTTGTAAAGCTTTATAGAAATGAGGTCCTTCTAAGGACGCTCGGAGAATCTCGTGGAAATATCGACAGGAAGAATAAAAAAGAGGATTTGCTTTAATAAGATCAATTGAAGAAAACGGCTTATCGGACGGAAAAACAGGGGGGGGTCAGCGACGGTCAAACATAAGTAAGCGATCAATCGGGACAACCCCTTTGATGTCCCCCGCCCGATCGGTCACGACCGCATAGGACTGGCGCTTTTTCTGTAGCGTCAGGAAGGCTTTTTCCAGAGAGGTTTCTTCGGGGATAAAGACAGGCGCCCGGAGAAAGTCATGAAGCCCTTGGGCATTTTCTTCTTCCCAGAGAATATCAAAAACATAGACCATCCCCATCACGATGGAGGGAATTTCCTCATAAACGAGCATCATGCGGGCTTGCGTTTCCCGTGCGAATTTTTTCACATCTTCGATCTTGCTGTGAATATCCACCATAGGCAGCTTTTCTAAGGGCATCATAACGGACTGGACCTGAATCCGTTCGAAGTCCAGGATCGTGTGGATCAATTTTTCTTCCTGTGCCCCAACCACTCCTCGCTGCGTACTTTCTTCGATCAACGAGCGGAATTCTTCCTCGTTCACAAAAATATCGCGTCCCGCACTCTGCTGGAAAGACGGCCAAAAATATTTCAAGACCCTGAAGAACACAACAATAGGACCATAAAAAACCGCCTTTAGCCCTCGAAGCCAGAAGACATGGGACATAAGGAATGGAATAGCGGTTAAACGACAATAGTCTTTCGGAACCATCTCCGCAAAAATGATCAGAATGGGAGCAAACACCAACATCACGGCCCACTCGCTCGTCCAACCGAAATATTCTTTAAAAACATAGGTCGCGATCGAGATTGCCACAACATTGACAATATTATTCCCTATCAAAATCGCTGTCAGGAAATAATTAGGCTGTTGCTGAAGCCGCATGATGAACTTGGCGTTTTTATCCCCGGCATCCGCCATTTCCCGGATCTTCAGCTTGTTGGCTGAAACAAAAGCCATTTCCGCCCCCGAGAAAAATGCCGAAGCAGCCAAGGAAAGCGAGGCAATGATCAAGAGGGCGATCATGATTTCCTCCGGACCGTCACCAAATGAATGCGCTGGCGCACCATATCCTGGATCGTAAAATCAAATTGCTCTGTGCTGAGAATCGATCCCTTCGAGGGCACAACACCCATCTTCTCAAAAAGATAGCCGCCCAGCGTTGCCGCTTCTTCGGGCGTTAAACGCGTTGAAAAAAAATCGTTAAATTCCTGGAGCGGAAGTTTTCCTTCTACGAGATAGAGATCGTCCCCCATCCGCCGTATGGGATTTTCGACTTTTTCATACTCGTCGTAAAATTCTCCGAAGATCTCTTCCAGGATATCTTCCTGCGTCACGATACCCGCGGTCCCTCCGAATTCATCCACACAAACCGCGAAATATTCATCTTTACTCCGAAAAGTTTCCAGAAGGTTATCGATCCGCTTGCTTTCCGGCACAAAAAGCGGCTCGCGCATCACCTTTTTCACATCTGGCAGAGGCTCCTGGAGAAGATAGCTCTGTGACTCCACAACCCCCAGGATATGATCGAGAGATCCTTGAAAAACAGGAAGACGCGTGAAGTGATACTTCCGGATCAGCTCTTCGTGCTTCTCAGAGCTTTCCTCAATATCCAGACCGATCAAATCCGTGCGAGGGGTCATAATATCTTTGACAGGCCGTTCTCCGAGATCCAAAAGTTTCTGGATCATGTGCCGTTCCTGGCCTCCCAGAACTCCTTCCTCTTCCCCGATCTTGACGAGCACCTTCAGTTCTTTTTCGGAAATCATATCCGATTGCTCAATTTTTTCTTTGATCAGGAACGAAAGGATGCGATCGGTCACAAAACGCATCAGGATCCTGACCGGGGCAAATAAAACAGCGAAAACCTTCAGAGGAAGAGACACCAGCAAAGCCATTTTAATACGCGACTGAACCGCAAGGATCTTGGGGAACATTTCACAAAAAATAATGATCGAGAGAGTAAAAAGAGACAGGATCAAGCCGAGTTGCGCTTCTCCAAAAATCGCGAGTACGATCAATGTCACCATAGCCGTGGCAAGGGTATTGACCACCAAATTCCCGATCAGGATCGTCCCGAGCGTTTTTCGGGGTTTTTGAAGATGCTCAAAGATCCACTTTGAAAGATGCGGGTACTGTTCTTTAAGCTTGCGTTTATCGATCTTGGAAAGCGAAAAGAGAGCCGTCTCGGAGGCGGAAAAGAAAAAAGAGAGGAGAAAGAGCGCTCCCAAAATGATCAAATGCGCGGCCGTGTTCATGTCTCAACTTTTCCTGTAGAGCCTATTGGTGTGGATGTACTGAAGAACCTTCGGGGACAGATAATCGTCCACCTTCGCCACCTTCTTGATAGCCTCCCGGATCCCTGAGGAGGAAATCGGGCATAAAGGCATCTGTATCCAATCGACCCGGACACCCTCGGGCGTGCGGGCTCCAGAGATGCTTCGATCCGCCACAAGAAAACGGTTTTTTCTTTTTATTTCTGCGGCGCAATGCCAACTGTCAAGGCCCTCAAAAGCATCTTTCCCAAGAATCAAGAAAAATGAAGCGTCTGGATATTTCTTTTCAAATTCAAGAAGAGTATCAAAGGCATAAGAAATGCCACCTCGTTTCACTTCGAGATCTGAAACCTCTAGGAAGGCATTGCCTTCGGTGGCCAAGCGAACCATATTCAGACGATCCCTGGAAGAAGCAACCGGCGGAACGGCTTTTTTGTGGGGAGATTGAAAAGCGGGAACGAAAAAAACTTTTTCGAGAGAGAACTGCGTCCGGGCATTTTGAGCGAGCTGCAAATGTCCGAGGTGAATCGGGTCAAAAGTCCCGCCCAAAATACCGATCTTCATGCAAAAAACCTCTTTCAACTGCGTATATGACCATTCCCTTCCACGATGTATTTATAGGAGGTAAGCCCCTCGATCCCCATCGGCCCTCGCGCGTGGATCTTGTCGGTCGAGATACCGATCTCCGCGCCAAATCCGTACTCGAATCCGTCCGAGAAACGCGTGGAGGCATTCACCATCACCGAGGAAGAATCCACTTTGGATTTGAAAATCTCGGCGGCCTTTTTGTCTTCAGTCACAATAGCGTCCGTATGATGGGACCCAAAAGATTCGATGTGACGGATCGTCTCCTCAAGATCTTTGACAACGCGTACCGCAAGAATCTTCTCCAGAAATTCGAAGCCATAGTCAGTGGATTTCGCACGCTTTGCCCAAGGAATGTAGCAGCGCGTCACGCCATCCCCCCGAACCTCACAACCGCCTTGTTCCAAGGGATGCGCTACCGCTTGCAAGAATCTTGAAGCGATCCCGCGATGGACTAAAAGCGTTTCCGCAGCGTTGCAAACCCCGGGCCGTTGCAGCTTGGCATTGAGCGTGATCGCAATAGCTTTTTTCAGATCGGCTTTTTTATCGATATACACATGGCAGATCCCCTGATAATGCTTGATCACAGGGACCCTGGATTTTTCCACGACCCGCCGGATCAATTTCTCCCCGCCACGAGGAATCACGAGATCGATCCGGCCCTCCTGGGCCAAAAGAAAATCCACGGCGGCATAATCGGTTGTTTTTACAAGATTCACATGGAAAAGCGAAAGGCCAAAGCGCTGGAGAGATTCTTTAAAGATCGATACGAATGCGCGATTGGAGGCCATCGCTTCACGCCCCCCACGAAGGATCGCCACATTCGAACTTTTAAGACAAAGGGCCGCGCATTCCACGGTCACATTCGGACGGGACTCATAGATCATCAAAATGACTCCGAGTGGCACGGTGATCTTCTGGATCCGAAGGCCGTTTGGCCTTTTCCATTTCGCCTGAATCTGACCGATGGGATCCTTGAGACCGGCTACGGCACGAACGCCTTGAGCCATGGCCTTAACCCGTTTCACATCGAGCGTCAACCGGTCGATCATGGCGGAAGAAAGCCCGCCGGCTTTGGCGTTCATAACATCTTTCAAGTTCTCGGCTATAAGCCAAACTGCTTTCTTTTCGATCCTGGACGCAATATCCATAAGGATCTTCTTCTTAAAATCCGGCGACCACTGACTGGCAACCGCGGCAGCTTTTCGGGCATTGACAAGAACTTTCTCAAGCTCCGGCTTCCAGCTCATCGTTCCCCCCAGATCACGAGGTGATTCCTGTGGATCACTTCATCATGGGTTTTTGCACCAAGGATCGCCTCGATCTCGTTGGATTTCTTCCCCGCAATGCGTCCGAGATCACGGCTACCGTAATGAACCACTCCACGACCAAAGACCTTCCCATCCGTGGTCTCAAGCTCCACAACTTGACCTGTTTCAAAATAACCGCGCGAACTCAGCACACCCCCCGGTAGAAGGCTCTTTTTAGCGAGTAACGCCTGATAAGCCCCATTATCTACGACAATGCTCCCGCAACGGATTGCTGAAAACGCGATCCACTTATGCCTCATATCTTTTTTAGTGCCGGAAGTGATGAATAAGGTCCCCACATCCTTTCCGTTGAGAATATCCTGCAAAATATGAGGCTTATGTCCATTCACGATCATGAAAGGAATCCCAAGCCGCATTGCGACACGGGCCGCCTGAAGTTTCGCCCGCATTCCGCCCACGGTCTCCTCGCGTTTTGTATCTGCCAGATGCATCAGGAGCTTGTTATCGATCTCATCTTCCGAGGTCACTTCCCGGACCCGCGTTCCATCCCTGAGAAGGAATCCCTCCGCATCCGAAAGATTGATCAGAAGATCCGCTCCTACCAGATGCGCCACATGGACCGAAAGAATATCATTGTCCCCAAAAGCGATCTCTTCGACCGCGATCGTGTCGTTTTCATTCACGATGGGAAGAATATCCCGTTTTAAAAGCGCTTCAAGGGTGTTGCGGGCGCAAAGGAATCTTTTGCGGTCTTCAAGACCATCCCTTGTTAAGAGAAGCTGGGCCGTATGAACTTTTTTCTTCGCAAAAAAGCTCTCGTAAGCGTGCATGAGCTTCCCCTGTCCAATCGCGGCGCATGCCTGAAGCTCCGCCATTTCTTTCGGCCGTTTCTTGAAGCCGCAGCTTTTCATACCCAATGCGATCGCGCCAGAACTCACAAGGACCGGTCGTCGGCCCTTTTTAATAAGGGCGTGGATCTCCTGGCAAACACGGGTGTGCTCACTACCGGAAAAGCTCTCTCTGCGGGTCTTCAAGATACTTGTACCAATCTTGATGACGATCCTTTTAGCGCGACAAATACGATCAGACATGGCCTTCGTTTTCAATCCTCTCCTGGATGAACTTGGTGAGAGATTCTACGCCTTCTCCAGTTTTCACCGATATCAAAAAATAGGGCTGCCCGGAATTCTGAAGCTCTTCTTGGATCTTTCCGAGATCCTGCCCCAGATCGATCTTGTTGACCACCACTACGCTTGGGATCTGACGGAACGCCTCATCCTGAGCATACACGATTTTCTGGAGCGTGGCCCATCCCTCGCTAGCACTCGCCGCAAATTTCATCGTCGCATCAATCATAAAAATTATCAATTTGGCGCGAGCTAAATGGCGCAGGAAATCGGTTCCCAAACCCCGGCCATCCGTAGAACCTTCAAAAATGGAGGGAAGCTCACAAAAATTGATCTGTTTGTAATCCTCGTAGGCATAAACACCAAGGATTGGCGTGCGAGTCGCGAAAGGATAGTCCTTTCCTTCGACGGGAGCCCTTGTTAAACGGTGAAGCAGTGAAGATTTCCCTGAACTTGGCAATCCCACAAGAAAAACATCGGCCATAATACGGAACTCGACATCGATCTCGATCACTTCGCCTTCTTCGCCGGAAGTCGCGGTCTTGTCTCCTATGTTCCCGGAGCCGCCCCGGCCGCCACGCGCCACGATCACTTCCTCGCCTTCCAGATAAAGATCGCGAATCCCGAGATGGTTCTCCCGCCTGAAGATAGAGGTGCCGATCGGAACCAGCACGATAAGATCCTGCCCTTTGGACCCCCGCTGATTGTCGCTGCTACCATGCGCCCCGGATTCAGCCTCCAGATGCTGCTTCAATCTGAGACGATCCAGTCCCGGAGCATTATGCGAAGCGCGAAAGATCACACTCCCGCCTTCGCCGCCATCAGCGCCGTTAGGGACTTTTTTGTGATCTTTTCGGTGATTATAACTCTCGCAGCCTTTGCCACCCCGACCGCCCTGGACTGTCAAATGGATCTTATCTACAAGCATAAAACTCCTTAAAAAGGAAAAGGCCAAAAAGCTTTAGATCGCTTTTTAGCCTTTTCAGATTTCCTGAAAATGAATTAACTAGGGATGATATGAACAGATCGATTCGCCCGAAACTCCACAATGCCAGCGCGCTTCGCGAAAAGAGTATCATCGGAACCAATCCCGACAAAATTCCCGGGATGATAACGAGTCCCCCGCTGACGGACAATAATGCTGCCCGCAGTGACCTTTTGACCGCCGTAGGCTTTCACGCCCAATCGCTGGGAATTGGAGTCTCTTCCGTTAGTTGTACTTCCCTGACTTTTTGTATGTGCCATGTTTTCCTCTAGAAGTAGATTAACCGACTACGATATCTTTAACAAGCAAACGGAGCAGGTCTTGACGGTGTCCGCTTTTGCGCCTGGATGACTTACGGCGGCGCATCCGGTAATGGATCAGCTTGGGTCCCCGGAATTCTCCAAGATTCTCACAAACGACCTTCGCTCCCGCGATCACCGGGGTTCCGACCTTCACCTGACTTCCGGTCTTTATAAGCATCACTTGATCCAACACAACTTCTTTTTGACCTTCAACGGCCTCTAGCAACTCGACTTCGATCACCTGCTTGGGTTCCACTAAATACTGTTTAGAACCTGTCTCAACAACAGCATACTTTTCCATGAAATGACTCCTTTAGATGTAAGAGAGCGTGTATCTTATGAGAATTCACCCAGACTGTCAACGCTTTTTAAAAAACACGCAAGTCTTTTATCTAAAAAGGGTTAAGCGTTGGAAATCAAGTGGCTTCCTCTCTAGGAGACTTTGCGATCCTGGTCGTTCAACGACCAGTCAAAAGCGGGGTACTGAATCTTATACTTGGCCTGCTGCAAAAATTCGACCTTTTCCTCATCCTCAAGATAATAAGCTAAAAATGAAAGCACGGCCGTATCGATCGATGAGAACTTCCCCAGCGGCTCAGGGGTCCCAAAATCCAAATTGAAATCTTTTCCGTACCACTTAAAGATTTTGGAGAGATGGATCTTTTTATGCCCGGGAGTCACATCAACATGTTTTGTATCATTCACAAATTGCCGCGTCAGCACAAAAAGCTGCCCTTCCACCTTGGGTCCCGTGAAAGCTTCCGTCATCAATTTAGGCCCTCCGCGAGCGCCAAGGGAAAGCGCTAAATGGATCTTTTCATCCCGGTAAACCGCAAGCAGTTTTTGTATCCGGATATCATTTAAGCTGAACTGCGTCGAAAGACTCGCGTCGGACCCAAGCTGGAGTTTTGTATTTTTTCCGATATGGAGCGCCGCAATATCCCAAAAACTCGGGATTCTCTGTACGGAAGTCACCGGATAATTCTCAACAACTAGCTTGATCAGCGTCGCATGATAAGCATTCATCCAGAACGCCAACGATTCTTCTCGCGGCCATGACTTCATATCAAAAAAACTTACCTGCGCCAAACTTGCCATATAATCGTTGAGTGGCGCCGGGTCCTGAACCACGGCGCGATAATTCACATCGCCATTTTCGTCCACATTTTTTTTAAGAAAAGCATCCCAAAGAGAATGATCGAAAGGCGTTGCGGCATGAAGACAAGCAGGGGCTAAAACCAGGAGAAGAAAGACCGCGATCAAAAATTTTTTCCTGAGGATCATGGGAAGGATGCCCTTAAAAACGGATGCCGTGTTGTTTAAGAAACGCCTGGTCATCAGCGTTAAGTTCGCACTTCAGTTCTCCCGATCGTAGATATTCGCTCATCACACCCCCCTCAAACATCTCTTCCAACTCGCAGAATTCTTCCGGAGAAAGAGGCGACACATTCAAAAAAAAGATGTTCACATCCGGACTTTTATCCTTCATGTCCTTAAGGAATCTCATCATTTCGGCGGGGCTTTTGCCGTCCATAGGATACTGGCTCATGATCTTCCTAAGAAGGCGCATCAACTGTTTCATATTTTGCTCGAATTCTTTTTCAAAACTCATACGCGCTCCTTTCCATTTCAATGCTTTTAAGGTCAGACCGTTGGGTGGTCCTCTAAATAAGCTTGCGCCGTCAAAGCAGCCGCGCAACCTTCGCCGCAAGCCGCCACCAACTGCCGCACGGCCCCCTGGCGCACTTCCCCCGCCGCAAAAACGCCCGGCAATGATGCCCGGAGCCCCCTATCAGTCACCACATAGCCTTTTTCATCCAAGTCCACAAAACCTTGCGCAAGGCCGCTGTTGGGATCATGTCCGATAAAAACAAAAACACCGTCGGTGGGGAACTTTCGCGTCTCTCCCGTCTTTACATTCCGTAAAAGCACCGCGGTCACCTTTGCTTCGCCTTCGATTTTATCAACAACGGTGTCCCAAATAAAGCTCATCTTGGGATTTTTTTTAGCTCGATCCTGGAGGATCGGGCTGGCCCGCAAAGCGTCGCGACGGTGAACGATGCTCACATGCTCCGCGAACCGGGTAAGGAAAAGCCCCTCTTGCAACGCAGAATCACCTCCGCCCACCACGACTATCTTTTTATTTTTAAAAAAAGCCCCGTCGCAAGTCGCGCAATAGGAGACCCCCTTCCCCGTGAACTCCTTTTCCCCCGGGACTCCCAGCATCCGGTAAGAGGCGCCCATCGCAAGGATCACGGAACGGGTCAAAAAAGCGTCTGAGCTGCTTACCGCTTCAAAAATATTGTTGCGACGAGAAAGCTTTGTCACTTCTTCATTTAAGATGAGCGTTCCATAGCGCGCGGCCTGAGCTTCCATTTTTTGTGCGATCTCAGGACCCAGCACGCCCTCCGTGAACCCCGGATAATTTTCTACAAGATCCGTCGATGCGATCTGGCCTCCCGGAACAAGCTTTTCGAAAAGAATCGTAGAGAGATTTGCGCGAGATGCGTAAAGCGCCGCGGTCAAGCCCGCGCCGCCGCCGCCGATGATCATCACATCGTAAACCTTGTCCACCATAACACTAGACCTCGTAGACACTTGCTTTGCTCAGAATCTCATCGTCAGCAAAAACCGGTACTTGCGCCCGCAAAGCGATCGCGACGCTATCAGAAGGTCTCGAGTCGATCACCACTTCCCCTCCGTCTTCCTTAAAAAGGTAGAGTTTTGCGTGAAAAGTGTTATTCTCCAATTTGTCGATCACGACTTTTTGAAGCTTGCCCCCAAGCTCCTGGATGATCTTGAGCATCAGATCGTGAGTCATCGGGCGGGGCGGTTTAACATTCCCGAGTTTAAGTTTGATGGCATGTATCTCGGGAAGTCCGATCACAACGGGCAAAAAACGATTCCCGTCCTTTTCACGGAATACCACAAGCTGCTCGTGGCGGTTCTCATCCACCTTGATCTTGCTCAACACCAGCTCAATCATCAGCAGCCTCGGAATGCGGACGGAGTGCGTGGATCTCGGAACCCCGCGAAGGGCTGGAAGCTTTGGCATGGTCGGATCCGGAATTCTCATGCTTAACCCTTACGGCTAAATGCCTCTGGGCTTGCTTGGTCTCAATCGCTTCCCGCTCGATAATTTCCTGTTCGGCAAGAAGTTTCCGCATCTCTTCTTCGCGTTCGCGGATCTCAGATTCTATTTTTTCCTGAAGCTTAACCACTTGCTTGAGACGAGTCTCCTTGGCCACAAGCTGTTCCTGAAGTTGGATCTTCTTTTGAGCCGACTCGCGCTGTCCTAACTCGGTGTGAAGCTGCCGGATCTGCTTGCGCGCATTTTCAAGGTCCATTTCACGCGCTTCAAGTTGCGAAAGCCGCAATTGCCAGGTTTTCTGCTGATCTTCCATGGATTCCCGCAACCGGCGGACTTCCTTTTCGAGCTCGGAAGCTTTCTGCTCCCAACGCTTGGCTTGCTGCATCTGAAGTTCTTGCTCTTTAAGAAGCCGCGTCTCGCTTGATTGGATGATCTTCTTGCCCTCTTCAAGATTCTGGATCTTTGCGTGAAGCCCCTCTCCAAGGGTTTTCTGGTTTTCTAATTCCCTCCGAAACTGGGCCGCCTGGCTTTCCCATTCTCGGCGCGACTGCTCCTGCTCATCCCGGGCGCGTTGAAGATCGTTCTTCACCGCATAAAAACTTTTCTGAAGGGCTTGTTTTTCCTGAAGAAGCTCCTTATTGGTCAGATCCCGCTCTTCGATCCGCTTAAGAAATTCCTCAGTTTTCTGGTCCTGCGAAGCAAGTTTTTCCTCGAAATATTGGCGGGTCTGGCGGAACTCTTCCCGGAGAAGTTCGTACTTTTCTTCTGCGTGATTCACGAGGGCTTGTAATTCCTGGGCTTCTTTTTCTTTCTGCTTTCTTGAGGCTTCGCTGGAGCGCGCTTCTTTTTCACTTTCCGCAGCTTCCATCTGGGCTTTTTCAAGCGCCTTACGGAGCTGCGCCACACTTTCCTTCAAACCAACGCTCTCCTTGAGAAGTTTTTCCCGCTCTTCTTCAAGGATGCTGCGAAAATGCCTCGAATGATCGCGTGTCGTCCTATTGTCTCTAGGGACGCGTTCAGAAGAAACTTTTTCATTTTGACCCCAGGAACGGATCTCCTGAATCGCTTCTTCATGATCCAGTTTTTCTCTCTCATTTTTCCGTGCCGGGGTTCCTTGAGATTCCATTTGATGAAGGAAAGCCAGACTGGGGGGTGTCGGCCAAACCGTTCGGTAGCATCGGCGCTTCAAAAAGCTGTCGTTACTCACGACGATATCCGCGTGGGAGGTCCGAAAATACTGCTTCACCTGGAGTGCGGTCGCGTACAAAAGATTATCGATCAAAATGATGGGGGTGTTGCCGACAAGATCAAACGCCTCATCGACGGGAAGACAGAATGCTTTAGCGATCTCCCGGGCGATCTTATTGCGTTCCAACTCGCTTTTGAGCGGGTTCACCACCACGAACCAATCCTGCCCGCTCGCTTGAACTTTTTTTGTGCCGGAAAGCATACCTTTTGAAATTCCTGACTTTAATGAAAAGGATATGATTTGATGAGGTCTAAAACTCTAGAGTTTAAAGAGTGATCTTCTCGGCGATTTCATGGATGACGGGAATTTCCCATTTTTCCCCCATCAGGACTTTGACGATCCCGATAAGCGAGAGGATCCCGAACACCACGAACGAGAGCGTGAACACCAGGTCTCCGAGCGCAGGGACCACTTTAAGGATCGCTGCCGCCAGTTCCAGGATAAAAAGCACCAAGGCTTGTTTGGCATGAAAAAGCGCGAATTGATTCTCTTTTTTGAGCGCAAGCGGCACAAAGCAAAGAAAGCTCAAGTAGCCGATCGCGGCAAAAAACTGAGCGTCCCGAACTTCCGGATCCTTGGGAATGATCCCTTTTTGATTCGCGGTCATGAATTCTCCTTCAGTTAAATGGGTAAGGTATTATAGGAAGACCCGCACGCCACCGTCAAGGTGCAATCCTCAAAATATTCTCTCAGAGCCCCCTATGAAACGGAGGGTTGAGTCTCCTGACAAACCCTAGGGATCGTCCGCTCCATCGGGATGAAAAAAGTCCCGACTTCCGTCACGCCGACCAGCATCCGTCGCAACATAAAAAGCGTCCCTTTGCCAAACCCCATAAAAAAACCGGAGCCCCCTTGATCTTGGATGTCTGTATGAACCGTGCAAGGGATCTCGGCGAGGCTGGTCACAACATTTTCCAGCCCGCGACCGAATTTGGTACCGATCCCGTACATATAATCCCCCGCGGTTCCTTCCGCGAAGGCCATGGACCCCGGAAAAACCAACGAAACAAACAATGCGAACACTGTCAAAAAACGCATGAGAGCCTCCTTATTAACCTTTGCGGATCAAGCGCCATGGATGCAACTTCAGATCCGCCGTCATGTCCCGTAAATTGGCGGTCACTTCGTGAAGATTGGCAACGCTTTTGGAGATCTCTTCCTTGTTCCCCTGCACGATATCGTTCGTGGTTTTAAGCAAAGGATTGAGGATCTCCGTCATTCTTGATACCTCATCTGCCAGGAGATTCATCTTGCGGATCATCACATGCATCGCAATCGGGTCCACCCCCTTGATCACGGTGCCGGTCTCCATAGCCGGAGCTTCCTGCGAGCCCACAGAGATCTCGATGAATTTTTCTCCCATCATCCCCAGTGTATCGATATAAGCCACGCTGTCTTTACGAACATAGGCATCTTTGGAGACCTTGACTGTAACAAGGATCGGCCGAGGTTCCCCTGGAAGAATTTTAATACTATCGACTTTTCCGACCTCCCGACCCGCGTAATAAACTGGCGCGCTGTCATCAAGACCGTTCAGGTAGCCGAACTCGATCTTCCATTCATCGGCCCCTTTTTTAAAGTAGCCCCCGACCACGAAGGTGAGCACCAAAAGCATGATGATCGTGATCAGAACAAAAAATCCTGATTTGATTTCCGACGACGAATAAGCATTTGAAGAATCCATTTTTCCTCCTATGGGAACAATGTCTTAAGTGGATAAAAGCCCTTTGAGATAGGCTTCGCTTGTTTGTTTGAACGGAATAACGCCTTCTGATTCACCCTGAATGAACTGCTGGACATATAAATTCTTGGAATTCTGGATCTCCTCGGCCGTCCCGACTTGGAGCACTTTGCCCTTATGAAGAATGATGATCATATCCGCAATTCGGAACGCGCTTTTCATTTCATGGGACACCACCACCGAAGTGATATTGAGCTTTTTACTAAGATCGAGGATCAAACGGTCGATCATGCTCGCGGTGATCGGATCCAGCCCCGCTCCCGGCTCGTCATAAAATACGATCTTCGGATCCAGAGCGATCGCACGCGCAAGCGCCACGCGTTTTTTCATCCCACCGGAGATCTGATAAGGCATAAAATCCTCAAATCCCGTCAACCCCACAAGCTCCAGTTTCACGCGGACAATAATGCGAATGATCTCGGGAGAAAGATCCGTATGTTCTTTGATGGGAACCGCCACATTTTCGCCGACGGTCATGGAATTAAAAAGAGCGGAACCCTGAAAGAGCATGCCAAACTTGCGGCGCACCTCATTCATACTTTTTTCCTTGAGCCCTACAATATTCTCACCGTCCACGAGGATCTCGCCGGAAGTCGGTTGATGCAAAGCGATCAGATGCCGCAAAAGCGTTGTCTTGCCACACCCCGAGCCCCCCATAATAACGGTGATCTTGCCTCGCGGGATCTTGACATTGATACCGTCCAGAACGGTAAGATCCCCGAAACGCTTGATGAGATCCTTGACTTCAATAACGGGCTTATCGGATGCGTTCATAAATTCCTCATGTCGGCAGGGCGTAGTAAATAACCGCTGTCGCCAAACAGTCTACCACGATGATCAGCACGATCGAGATCACAACCGCTTGCGTCGTGGCTTTTCCCACAGCATCGGCACCGCCTGAAACGGAAAGTCCCTGATGACAACTCACGAGCGCGATCAAAATGCTGAAAATAAAACTCTTCAAAAGTCCGGTGTAAATATCTTTTAAAACCAGGGCATCGATACTTTTAGCTATATAAAGATGGGAATTAATTCCAAGTCCCGTAACCCCGATCGCCCAACCTCCGATCATCCCCATAACATCCGCGATAACCGTTAAACACGGCAGCATCAGGGCTAACGCAAGAACGCGCGGCGCAACAAGATAACGAATGGGATTGATCCCCATGGTCGTCAAAGCGTCCACTTCTTCCTGAACCATCATGGTCCCGATCTCTGCCGCCATGCGTGCGCCGATACGGCCGCAGATCACGATTGAGGCAATGAGCGGTCCCAATTCGCGAGCCATGGCAACACAGACAAGACTTCCTGTGTACATAATGGCTCCAAAAGACTTCAGGGAATAAGCAGCTTGCAGGGCGAGCACGGTTCCGACGGAAGCGCCCACGAGTGACACGATTGCCGTGGAATCGATACCGATCTGGACCATCTGGCGGAAAAGCAGATCGCGCGGGATGACCTTCTTTTTAAAGAAGGAAGCCGCCGTGTATCCGGCCACCGCGGAACCTAGAGACCAAAGACGAGCCACACCCGCCAGAACAAAAAAAAGCGTTTGCCCCATCTTCCCCGAAAATTCTTTCATAAAAAATCCTCTTTAAAACGATCTTCTAAGCTTTAGCGGTCAAACGGCTAGTCGCTTCGGCGATCGTTGGCGCAATCTCGAAAATGCTATCCAGCTTGGCGATCTCGAAAACACCGCGAACCGTGGGAGTCAATGCCGCAAGGATCAAACGACCCTGATACCGCTTGGTTTTCTGGAAAGCCTCCACAAAAGTCGCAATGCCCGAGCTGTCCATATAGTCAACACCACTCAGATTAACAAGGATTTTGGAAGCCTGTTTCGTCGCTAATGCCGTCAACTTTTCACGAAGCTCCGGAGAGGAATGATAATCCAACTCCCCCGAAAGTTCCAAAAGCTGGACATCGCCCTGACTCGTTACATTAATCTTCATAGTCCACCTTCCCTTTTCAGATTTTAGTCTTGCGCTTGATCAAACGGAGCCGATTCCCTTCCACATGCTGGCCTTCATAGACCATCTCGTCCATGATCGTTCTAATGAAATGAACTCCGAGACCACCCGGTTTGTGCCGCGGAAGTTCCGGGGGCGGGACTTGCGTTGGGTCGAATTTTTTCCCCTGGTCTTCCACAACGATCTCAATGTGATCTTCCAAAGCTTTCACAAAAACCGTCATCTTGCCGGGGCCGCCTTGATAGGCATGCCGAATCACATTGGTCAGGGCTTCATCAGCCGCCAAAAGGATCTCCTCCCCGGTCTTTTTCTTCCAACCGGACTCGGTCAAAATATGACGAAGCTCTTTCCTGAAAGGTGACAAAACCTCGGAGGAAGCGGCTAATTCAAATCTTTTTTCCACTCAAACCCCTGCTGGAGGAGCTCCCGAAGAATGATGCGTGACGAAAAAGTTCTCCGGGACTTTTCTTTTAAAAAACACCTTTGAAGATAACGGGCCACAATATCGATCTCAAGGTTAACTTCCGAACCCACCCGTTTGATCCCGAGCGTGGTGACCTTGAGCGTGTGCGGGATGACCGCGATCTGAAACACCGAACCGCGGACTTTCTGCACCGTCAAACTGATCCCGTCGCAAGCAACCGACCCCTTGTCCGCGAGAAGCTGGATTATATCCTTAGAGGCTGTCAGGAACAAGGTCGTATTCTTCTTTCGCTTCTCGATCTTGACGATCTTGCCACGGCCGTCGATATGACCCGTCACAAAATGACCGCCAAGCCCATCACCAATCTTCAGCGACCGCTCAAGATTAACGCGACCCCCCAATTCAAGCTCTCCAAGAGTTGTCGCTTCAAGCGTTTGACGCACCACATCCACTTCAAAAAGATCCGGACTGATGCGCACCGCGGTCAGACAAACTCCCGAAACGGCGATGCTATCTCCGACCTTCAATCCTTTTTCTTTGTGCTGCAGGCGGAACCCGAAACGGACCTGCCCGCCCCGTTCCTCTTTTTTAAAAACAATACCCTGGTTTTCAACGATCCCTGTAAACATAGACGATCCTCATTTGTTTTTTGGAAAAGATCCCTCAAAGATCCAATCTCCTCCCGAGTGCGTCACTTTTGCGACCCGGAATGAAAAAGCTTGCCCCGGTATTTTAACCCCTAAACCTTCTACCGAAGTTTTAGCATCGCGCCCACCAAACACCTTGGGAGCGAGGATCCAGTAAGCGCGATCCACGAGACCCTTCTCGATAAAGGACCACGCCAACTCCCCTCCGCCTTCAACTAGCAATCGCGCGATACCCAGAGACCCCAATTTTTTCAGAAGTCCCAAAATTTCGATTCGTCCGCGCGGAGCTTTGACCGGCAACAACACCGGAGCGCTTTTTCGAACCCCCGCTTTTTTGATAATTTTTTTTAGATCTTTTTCTGGAAAAACGAGGATCGTCATCCGGTCATCTTCAAAGACACGGGCACCGGAAGACCAACCTTTCGCCGAAACCATCACAATCTTCCAGGGTTTCCCCGAAGCAAGCGACTGGGACTCCTTAGGAACAGTAAGTCGGGGATCGTCCTGATAGAAGGTATTCTTACCGACCAGGACGGCGTCGTGAACAGCACGGAGCCGATGAACGAACTCTCGCGAAGGGGCCGACGAGATCCAACGGGAAAGCCCTTGGCTCGTTGCGATCTTGCCATCCAAAGTTTGCGCCATTTTAAGCGTCACGAACGGCCGCTCGGCGTTCATAAGCTTAAAAAATCCTTCATTCTGTTGCCGGATCTTTTCTTCCAGAACGCCGACTTGGACGACAATGCCGTGTTGGCGCAAAAAACGGACGCCTTTACCACGATTCAAAGGATTCGGATCAAGACAGCCGATCACAACTTTCCGGATCCCTTTTTCTTGGATCAGCGGCGCACAGGGTGGGGTCTTTTGCCAGGTTGCGCAAGGCTCTAAAGTCACATAGAGCGTGGCGCCTTTAGATTTGAGGCCCGCTTGGGCTAACGCTTGGGGTTCGGCGTGGGGGCCACCGAATTTTTTATGAAAACCGGAACCGACTAATTTCCCTTTTGCGACCACGCAGGCGCCGACCATCGGATTAGGACTCACACCAAAACGCCCCTTCTCCGCCAGTGCGAGAGCCCGCTTCATCCAAAATTCATGCGACGGAAGGGTCATGGTCCTTGGGATTTTTGGGTTTCTCGGTGTGGTTGATCTTATCGAGGATGCCGTTCACGAATTTGCCGGATTCTTCCTGGGAAAATTTCTTGGCGAGATTCACCGCCTCATTGATCGTCACCTTCGGCGGCACATCGGCCAAATAAAGCAACTCGTAGGCGGCAAAACGCATGATGTTGCGATCAATCATGGCCATCCTGGAAAGCTCCCAATTGTCCGCATATTTCTCGAGAACTTTGTCGATCTCGGCTTGATATTTTACGGTCCCAAGCGCAAGCTTCTGGGCAAAGCCCCGGACATCCTCAGAAAAAGTTTCGTCCTGCTCGCCCCAGAATCTTTTCAGGATCTCCTCGATAGGCTCCGGATTCATCTCGTACTGATAAAGGATCTGCAACGCGCATTCACGCGCCTGGGTTCTTCGGCGAAGCATTTTTCTCCTTAGGCAGACCGTCGCCGGCCCATCCTTATTTTTTCATTTTCCGATACTTCCGAACTTTCGTTCGAATAGAAAGTTGTTCGTTCAAGCTTGCGATCTCAAGCGCAGCCAACGCCGCCTGTTCGCCTTTATTGCCATGCTTCAAGCCCGCACGATCGATCGCTTGCTCCAAATTATCCACTGTGATCACACCCGTTGCAACCGGCGTTCCTGTCTCTAAAGCAACCTGATCGATCCCCCGTGTCAGCTCATTGGACACACATTCAAAATGATAAGTCCCTCCACGGATCACGCAACTGAGCGCGATCACGACATCGCAATGTTTCTGAGTCTTCAGCTTTTTACAGAAGAAAGGAACCTCCAGCCCTCCAGGGACCCAAACAACTTTGATATTACTGTCCGGCGCTCCGGCTTTCCTCAAAACAGTCAGGGCTCCCTCCAGCAAGCGACCGGTAATGTATTCGTTAAACCGGGAAACAACGATCCCGAACTTCTTGTTTCCCGCGGAGATCTTTCCGTGGAAGGCCTTCATGATCCCGGCTCCGCGTCAAGGATATGCCCAAATTTGTCTTTTTTCGTTTGCATGTATTTCGCGCTGATCGGGTTGGAGGGCATCACGATCGGGATCCTCTCCACGACCTGCAGGCCGTAGCCTTCAAGTCCCACGATCTTGCGAGGATTGTTCGTCATAAGACGAAGTTTGGAAAGACCCAGATCATGAAGGATCTGAGCGCCGATCCCGTAATCCCGGAGATCCGGCTTGAAACCCAACGCTTCATTGGCTTGGGCGGTATCGAGCCCATGTTTATCTTGCAGTTCATAGGCCTTGATCTTGTTCGCAAGACCGATCCCGCGGCCTTCCTGGCGCATATAAAGAATGACACCCGCCCCTTCTTTCTGGATCATTCCCATGGCGGCATGCAACTGATCCTGGCAATCACACCGTAAGGAGCTCAGAACATCTCCCGTAAAACACTCGGAATGAACGCGAACCAAAGCCGGTTTGTCACCGATCGCGCCCTGAACAAGCGCTACATGCTGGAGCCCGTCAAGAACCGCCTCGTAGATCCGGATCGTCCAGGTCCCGTATTTGGTCGGAAGCGTTGCCTCACTAATTTTTTTGACAAGCCGATCCGTTTTGGTGCGGTAAGCAATAAGATCCCGAATGGTCCCGATCTTGAGCCCATGGGTTTTAGCAAATGTTAAAAGGTCGGCAAGCCGCGCCATTTTGCCGTCATCATTCACGATCTCGCAGATCACTGCCGCAGGAGGCAATCCGGCCATCTGCATCAGATCAACCGCTGCCTCGGTATGTCCGGCACGGCGAAGCACTCCGCCTTTTTTTGCTTTCAACGGGAAAATATGTCCGGGGATCACAAGATCTTCGCGACGGGTTTTAGGATCCGCCAAAAGCTCGATCGTGCGATTACGATCGTAGGCCGAGATACCTGTCGTGATCCCGGCCCTTGCGTCCACCGAAACTGTGAATGCCGTTTTCATGGGATCTTCGGGGCTGGGATTCATTTGATCGAGCCCCAAAGCCTGGATGCGATCCGCGGTCATGGGAACACAGATCAACCCCCGGGCAAATTTCATCATGAAGTTGACCATCTCAGGGGTCGTCTTGGAAGCGGCAAAAACAATATCGCCTTCATTTTCGCGGGTCTCATCATCGGTCATGATGACCATCCGGCCTTCGCGAATATCCTGGAGGATCTCTTCAGTTGTATTGAGCATGATCAAAACCTTTCTGGCCCTCAAAAAAGAATATTGGGAAGAGTATGCTAACAACAACCCCTTTTATTGTCAAAACCTGTTTTCCTAAGTCGTTCATTATAATCAACTTACAGGGACCTTCCTTGACAGAAGGTTTTCGGAAGGTTATCTTTAGAGTGAAGGGCTTTATAAGCTATTTCTTTGACAATGGAAACGAGTGCAGGCCCTAGAACCCCTCATCGTTTCCCACAAAAGCTAAAGCCTCAGCGTGAGCAAAACTGCCACAGCCTAGAGGATTTCGCCTGACGAGCGTCGAGTATTTTTATTCTATACGATTGCTAGATAAAGCGAAATTCCCGAACTCACAGCTGGGGCTTTTTTGTGCCCAAAATCGTTAAGCCGGCTTGCTCGTCTTGGTTTTCAGGAATGCGCTGGTCTGATCCAGAATATCCATAATATTAATCGGAACCGCAAGCACCACCGCGTTTGAAGCCGTAGGCCCAAGCCCATCGATCGTCTGGAGCGTCCTGAGCTGCATCGCGCCGGGACTTTCCGCCATGGTCTTGGCCGCCAAAGCAAGGTTCGCCGCGGCATCACGATCCCCTTCCGCTTTGGTGATCGTCGCGCGTTTTTCCCGCTCCGCGGAAGCCTGACGGGACATCATCTTCTTCAATTCCTCAGGCATATCGATATCCTGGATTCGGATGCCGGTCACTTCAAGCCCCCAAGCTTCCGTATCTTTTTCCACATTCGCTTCGATCTTTTTACCGATCTCTTCGCGCTCGGTAAGGAGTTGATCGAGCGTCATCTGTCCGATCACATCCCGGAGCGAGGTCTGGGAGTATTGAGAGATCGCATAGCGGTAATCCTGAACCTTGATGATCGCATTTGAAGGATCATCCACCTTAAAAAAGATAACTCCGTTGATCTTCACGGGAACATTGTCCCGGGTGATGACCTGCTGGGCGGGAATGTCCATCGTCAGGACACGCATATCGATCTTCCGGACTTCTTCGATGACGGGAATGATAAAAAAAAGTCCCGGTCCCGCAATGCGGCTGAATTTCCCGAGCTGAAATACCACGCCTTTTTCCCACTGCGCCGCCATTTGGACACCATTAGCGATCACCATTGAGAGGAAAAACCAGACTATTCCGAGAACTGCGCCAAGACCCGGATTCGCCATAAAGATGGGCGACCCTACGAGAAAACCTACGATAAGAAGCGCAAAGAAAATAAGACCCGAGATGGGATTACTCATGGCAGACCTCCCTGTTGGGGTTGCGAAGACCTTGCCGCCCGCGACCCTTGGCGGCGGCAAACCTTGCGTTTGACTGGACTGAGACTGGATCAAATCGAAAAAGTCAGAGTCATTTTCCATACAACTATTCCCTGTGATGCGGCGCGAACAACGAGGAGGATTCTAACCCTGAGCCGGGATTATTGCAAACTCAATCCTTTTTCGGGACAGAGATCAGGCGAGGCCGCCGATCTCGACCTGGAAGCTTCCGGCTTCGCTGCCTGAGTGCCCCGCAACCGAAAGCACGGGATCGCCCCCCACGCTCAAAGAAAGTCCGACCACATGCCCAAGATCGATGCTCTGCGAGGATAAAGAAGTGAGATACCGGTAGTAATTCCGGTTGGTATCGATGTTCTTGAGATAATAAGAGGCTTTCTTCCCACGCTTATCCTTGATCGAAAGTTTTACGGTTTTTGCCTTGTCGGAATTCAAACCGAAAACAAGCTCCGGAATACCCAGAAGATCAACACTGTCCCCCTTCTTATCCGGATCAAAACTAACATACATCTCCGAAAAACTCTTTGCATCCCGAAGGTCAAAACCGATCTGGTAAACATTTTTCCCCAATCTTCGGATCTTAGTGTCCGGAGACGAACTGACAACCTGCACTGTCCCATTCCCCGGAAGATCAGTCACATCGGAACTCCCAAGTGCAACCTCGGGCATGAGACTCTCCGTGGCCGCTGAACTTTGAAGTGCAACACCGGAGCTTACGATCCCGCTCATCTCGCTTTCTCCGGTACCGCTGACATCCGCGGCGCTTTCAAGGCCCGCTGCTGCCACCGCCATTTTGGAGGCCGGAGACGAAGAAGGTAAGTGCTGAAAATTGATCGCGTGGATCGTGAAATCCCCGGTGGCATCGCCCCCCTCTTGAGGATCAACTATAAGATCGATCTCCTTAACACTTTCGAGAAGCTCCAGATCAGGAAGATCGATCACAACACGCGAAAACTCAACCCCTTGCTGAAGTACGATCGTCGTCTGATAGAGCAAAGCCCCGGAAGCATCCTTTAGCTCAATACGCACTTGCTGGGGAGAATCCACCGCCGAATAATTCAGAATGAGCTGATTCGCCCGAGCGTCATAGGCCTGGTCAAACTTCCAGAAATGCCCGCCATCAACCCCCTGAAGATCATCATAGACAAGATGAACCCCATAGACCTGCGTCGTTGCCGCCTGGAAATAATTGATCGCCCCCTCGGAATCCAGGTTGGAAAAAACAGCCAACGAACGGTCTGGGAATTCTGGCGCATTCGGCAACGCAGTTTCCGTCCGGATGATATTTGCCAGTAATTTGCTTTTCTGGTCGTACAGCTCGTTATAGCCCGACTCCAAACCACGATTCCTCAGAGAGATCTCAAAATCATCCCCCCCCTTGCCTGAGAGCCCGAGGACGGTCGATGCTATATCGATCCCGATATAGCTCTGGGCGATCTCGCTCGCGGATCTCGCGGCATCCAGAAACCCATAAAGCCCATTCATCCCATAAAGATAATCTATAGCATCCAGCCAGCCTAAAACCGCATAGACATCAATATCCATAGCCGCGGCAAGAGCATAGGTGGAACCAATATCACCCACAAGGGTATTGGTCGCATTGGGATTCATGTTCTCTTCCGCGATCTGAGGAATCCCGATGTTCCCAAAATATCCTCCCTCGGGCCGTTGCGAAGCTGAAAGGATCCCGGGGATCCGGTTCTGGTAAGCGTAATCCAGTTGGGTCACAAGCTGGTTGTAAAGGGCATTCCGGAACCCTATATAATCCATTTCATTATTCCGGAGTGACGGCCAAAAGATCTGGAACGCTCCTCCGTCCCATGCCGCAAGATTCGTGATCGTCTCCCCATTACGGTCCACATAACCATCATTGACCGCGATCACAAGATTGTCCCACACGGTATTCGGAAGCGTCGGAAAGCGAACTAAAAGAAATGCGATCGCCCCGCGCGACTCACTTGCCAAACGATCTATGTAGTAATGGTATGTTCCCGTTAAAGGATTGGAACTCCACACATAGTCCCCACGGAAAAGTCCCGTCACAGGATCAACAAATGAAGAATATCCTTCTATCTGATTATCCAGGAACAAATCCACCTGGGCCGTGATCTCGCCAAGCGCCGTAAGATCCGCGCCACTTAACCCGGCGCTCTCCAAAGCGCCTATCATGACAGCCAGGCTTTGGGATAAATTGGCATTATCCACAAAAGCCACTTTCTTTTCATGTTGACCAAGGGGTTCGAGATTCAGCCAAGGCAACAACCCTTTCCACCCATAAGTCGTTTGAACGCTCAGAAGATTGGTGAGAACCGTTTGGATCTCAGCAAGAGCCTGGGTTTTTGTCATACCATTGTTCAGAACACCCCGGGCCACATCGCCCAAAACCTGGAGATAGAATCCGATCAAAGTCGGTTGAGAATGATGATCGATTAGTCCATTCGTGATGTTGTCATATGGGAAATGGGTTACAGGATCGATGCCCGCCCCCACATCAAAATAATCCAGGCTCTTCGCAATCAACTCCTCTCGAATCTCTGCCATCTCCGATGGCAACAAAACAAGACCATAACTGAGGCCTTTGGTCTGTATCTTTACAAAATCATTCAGGAGCGGAGACCCGAGATTTTGATCCTGAACAAAGACGATCTCCTTAATCCTCAACCGGTCGATATTCGCCGGTAGATCAAGCGTGAAGTTTTGATATGCCGAAGCTAACAAAATTATATAAGTCGCTTTGTCCCCGTCAGCATCCGTGATCTCGACTTTCACTCTTTCTCCGTCGCTCCCTCGCGCCGCAAAAACATACTGTGCCGTTGGCAAACGATAGTAGGTTGTCTCTCCACGAGTAATCGAAACAAAAGTAAAGCCTGTTGCGCTTGAAGAAAGGTCATATTGATATTCAAACTCATTCGCCGAATTTTGGGCCAGCTGCATCAAGGGCTCTGGCTGACCGACAACCGTGTTTCCGGAACCTGAAACAAGTGTCGGATAATAAGTCCCGAAAGATGTCAGAGCCGCATAGTCATACGCCGTTCCCGTAGTATAAGGGACATAGTAATTGTCACCAAAACGGACCTCAAGAGTTCCGATCTTCTGGGTAACATTGGAGCTTGCTACAACCACAACGATATTCGATATCTGCGACCAATTGATCCCCGTCAAAAGAGCCGTATTAATCCTGTAGAACTGTTCCTCAGTTCCCACACTCATCAAAAGAACTTTAGCTTTGGCGCCGGACGCATCCTCCACAACAAATTCTATATTTCCGGCTCCGGATTGCAAACGGAGCCCAAGAACGATTTGCGTCAGCGCGCTTAAGTTGACATATTCCTTAGGCCCGGTTGAGAAATTATCGAAGGTGCTGATACTACCGCCATAGCTATTGTCATTCGTGACATTGTAGTTGATGTTGAACTGCGTCGCCGAAATCGGCGAAGTCGTTATCGTGGCAACCGGATCGGGAGCCTGACTGTTAAAAGCCACCAAGTTCAATAATCCTGCCAAGTGAGATATATCTCCAGCGGTTAGACCCGGAGTCGACAAAATTGTCGGGACGCTCGGTGCATAACTCAAACCCTTCGTCTCCACCCCATAATTCGTCACACCTACCTGATCGCTCACGAAATTGATCGCGGCCATCGAGGTCGTGAAACCCGTCAGATCAAACGAGTAATTCTGCTGACCCGCCGTCAAGGTCACTAAAAATACTTTCCGCAAACCCAAGGTGTTCAAAAACTCGACTTTCAACACTTTCCCAGCAGTCCCGTTCAGAGCCAATGTCACACTCGTCCCTAAACTGCCGCCCGTCCCGACAAACACCCCGGAAGCGTTGAAATAACCCCAACTCACCTGACCAAAAGTGAAATCGCCAACCTCAGGATTGGTCGAGACCGCGCTGAAAGTCGTAGCGCTCGTCTGATTCGTCGTGATCGTCGAGTTATCCGTCCCAGTCGTCGTCCCGTGCCCGGACGCAACCACAGGATTCCCAGGTAAGGTCGTGATCAAACTCGCGTTATACGCCGCACCCACCACCACCGGCGTGTAACTTAAACCCTTCGTCTCCACCCCATAATTCGTCACACCTACCTGATCGCTCACGAAAT
>CAZGCC010000006.1:0-10795 GCA_964524195.1 uncultured bacterium
TTCTGGCTTTTCTGATCTATGCCACATTCGACAACAATCTTCAAAGTCCACCCTCGCTCATGTTCTTTTGGTTTTTGGCGGGAGTTCTGATGGCTAATCAAAACTCGCAAAAACCCTCAAACGAAAAGGCCTAATTCATGCCGCGAAACTATACCTTTAAAAATCCATGGAAACGGTGGCTGGCGGCCGCATTTGACGCTGTGGGCGGCGCGCTATGCTTTCCATTCCGCTCTTCTCGGAAGCCCCTGGATCTTGCCGCGGTGCAAAGCATTCTTGTCATCCGGCTGGATCATATCGGGGATGTGGTCATGTCCCGGCCCGCGATCCGCGCGCTACGCAAGAAATTCCCGCACGCGGCGATCGATCTCCTGGTCACCGGAGACATCGCTCCATTGTTTGAAGACTCCAAAGAAATCCGGACCGTCATCAGGGCCAAGCCCGGCTGGTTCGACCGTAAGGCTTCCTTCGCTCAGAAATGGGCCGAGTTCTGGAGACTGGTTGGCGTTCTTAAGGGACAGGCAGTCGCTGAAGGCCTGCCCCCTAAGAATACCTATGACCTCGGGATCGATTTGCGAGGAGATATCCGGAATATCCTTTTGATGAGCCTTGCCGGGATCAAACATACGGTCGGCTACGGGATCACGGGCGGCGGATTTCTTTTAAGCGAAGAAATTCCTCACGACGGCTCGAGGCACCAGGTGCGGCTTAACCTGGATCTTTTAAGCTCCTTCCATGTCGCACAGGACAACAAGCTTCTTCCGTTCGAATATTCTCCTGAAAAAGCCCGGAAATTCTGGCAGAAGATCCAAACCCTGCCGCCCACGACCTTGCCGACCCGTGTGGCGGTCCATATGGGATCCGGTTATTCTTCCAAACGATGGCCTTTTGAGGATTTCCGGGCCCTGGTTCAAAAGATAGACAAGGAAGCGCTTGCCCAGATCGTTCTGATCGGAACGGATACGGAAAGAACAGCGGTTCCGGACCTGAAGCTAAGCTCGGAGCGGTTTATCGACCTGCGAGGCAAAACTGATCTCGGAGATCTTCCGATCCTCCTGGATGTCTGCGACATCTTTATCGGAAATGATTCCGGCCCGGCTCACATCGCGGCGGCTCAAGGCCTGGAAATAATCCTTTTGGCAAGCGGTACCAACGACATCCGTCTCTGGTATCCCTGGACCGACCGGTTGAGCCTTCTCCAGCAAGAAGTCCCGTGTTCGCCCTGCGGCGCGGAGATCTGTCCCGTGGAAGGCCATCCGTGCATGGAAGAGATCACGGTCGATCAGGTCTTTAACGCTTTTGTTTCGGTTCTCGCCCGTCTGCAGAAATGATCCTAAATCTATCATGACCCTTTTCAGTGAAAGAATCGGGCGATCATGACCCACCACCGCATCGGACTTGATGTCAGAATGCTTGAGAATTCGGGGATCGGCACCTACCTGCGCGGCCTTCTTTCGGGATTTGAGAAGCTTGGTCTGGATAAAGACATCGCGTTGTTTGGTTCCTTTGATTCTCCTTTGTCATCCCCGAATGCTTTAATCGGAGATCCACGCACTGGATTCCCGCTAAATGCATGCGGGAATGACAAATCTATCAATTTCACCGCCCCCATCTACTCCATTCAGGAGCAATTCCAGTATCCCTCAAGGCTCAAACAATGCCGACTCTGGCATGCCCCGCATTACAATGTCCCGCTCCTGAAAGGCAAAACAAAACTCGTCGTGACGATCCATGACATTATCCACTGGATCTTCCGCAAACAATTCCTGTCGCCGCTCCAGACCGCCTATGCCGGATTCATGCTCGGGCGCGCGGTCCGTTCCGCCGATCACATCATCGCCGTCTCGCATCACACCCAAAAAGATCTGGTCGAACATTTTCACGCCCCGGAGGAAAAGATCACGGTCGTTCACCAGGGAGTGGATGAGACTTTCCGCAAACTTCCGCCCCGCGAACTTGGATCCGCTTCCGAAAAGGTCCGGATCAAATACGGGATCCCTGAAAAATACTTCCTTTATGTCGGGCTTATCAAACCGCACAAGAATGTTCTGATGCTGGTGCGGGCTTTCCGAAAACTCAAAGATCTGGGGAAAGTCCGGGCGTCGCTTGTGATCATTGGCCGTAAAGACAAGACTTATCCTGCCGGGTATGAAGCACTGGCTGATCTTCGCTCCACGGACGATGTGTTTTATCTTCCCATGATCGATCCTTGCGAGCTGCCTGTTTTCTACAGCCAGGCTCTCGCGCTTATTCATCCATCACTCTACGAAGGTTTTGGGTTGACACTTCTGGAAGCCATGAGTTTTGGAACGCCGGTCTTGACCACGAATTCCTCCTCGATCCCGGAAGTGGTGGGAAATGCCGCGTACCGTGTGGATGCCACGGATGAACCTGCCATGATGGACGCGATCATCCGGATGGAAGGGGACACCGGACTTCGCGAATCCCTGCGGCAAAAGGGCCTGGAACGGGTGAAACTTTTCAGCTGGTCCGAGACCGCCCGCAAAACCGCCGAAGTGTATGAAAAGGTGCTCGCCGAAAAATGAAAGTCGCTCTGGTTCATGATTGGCTCATTCATATGCGGGGCGGGGAGAAGGTCTTGGACGCCCTGGCCGAGCTTTATCCGGAAGCGACGGTCTATACGATTTTTTCTGATAAAAAAAAGCTGAGCCCGAATTTACAAAGGCTCGAGATCAAAAATTCATTCCTTCACTATCTTCCCGGCATCAAACGCTACTACCGCTGGCTGTTGCCCATGCTTCCCTGGGCAATCCGCTCCCTAAAGATCAAGGATGCGGATATTGTGATTTCAAGCTCTCACTGCGTGGCAAAAGGCATTCGCGTTCCCAAGAATGCCGCGCATATTTGCTACTGCCATACACCGATGCGCTATCTTTGGGGATTCCAGGATGTTTATTTTAAAGGTTATCTCGCACCGCTCCGGTTCCTCATGAATGCGGTCTTTCACTTCCTCAAGGCTTGGGACCTCAAAACCAATGAGTGTGTGGATCTTTTTATCGCAAATTCCGAATACATTAAAAAGCGCATTCAAACCGTCTATCAGCGCGACTCGGTCGTCGTGAATCCTCCCCTGAATACAGCCTTCTATCATCCCGAACCCCCTTTGACACCGGAAGTCGAAACCGGGAGTCGACTTCGGGAGTCGACCGAGGGGAAGGAACACGATTTTTTTCTTGCAGTTTCGCACTTTGTTCCGTATAAAAGACTCGATTTGGTCATCGAAGCTTTTAATGGTCTGGAGCGGGAACTCGTGATCATCGGCTCAGGCCCCCTCGCGGTTCAATACCAAAAACTAAGAAAAAGCGAGCGCATTCATTTTTTAGGGGGCGTAAGCGATACGGAGCTCCGCAAAGCTTATTCAGAGGCTCGCGCGCTGATCTTCCCGGCGGACGAGGATTTCGGGATCGTTCCCCTTGAGGCTCAAGCTTGCGGAGCGCCTGTGATCGCGTTCCGGAAGGGCGGCGCGCTTGAAACCGTCAAGAGCGGCGTTTTTTTTGACGAACAAACGCTGGAAGCGATCCGGGAAGCCGTGCTCCGGTTCGAGAGCCAGAGTTTTGACCGTAAAACAGTTTCAGAAAAAGTCCAGATTTTTGGACGGAGCTTTTTTCTCCAGAACATGAAAAAAACCATCGATCATTTTCTTGATAACCTCTCGGCCCGGACATGAACTCTAAGCACTCACGACACATCGTCGCAGCCACGATGTTGACCGATTCCGCCATGATCGTACTGAGCTTTATCGTGGCCTATTTTTTCCGTTTTCTCGGCGGACTGCCCACGAACCTTGGCGTGCCGCCTCTGTCCCATTACTGGCATGCCCTTTTTGGGATTATCCCGATCTACCTGTGGCTTTTCCGCGAGGCGGGTCTTTACCGGCCCGCGCGGCGCATGCGCCGCATCGAAGAGATCTTCCTCGTGATCAAAGTGGTGTCGTATGCCGTGATCCTCCTTATGGCGATCACCTTCTTTTACCGGGAATTTTCCTACTCCCGCCTTTATCTGGTGTTCATCTGGATTTTTTCCTGCATTTTTATAAGTGTCGGCCGCTACGCGCTCATCCAGTGGGGGTACTGGCGCCGCTCACAGAAAAAGGACCTGATCGAGGTGCTGATCATCGGGCTTACGGCGAACACCCGGGACCTGATCCTGTGGGCAAAGAGCAACCCGCATTACGGACAGGTTCCTGTCGGGATCCTGGCGAAGAATGTGGATGACATCGGCAAACATGTGGAGGAGGTGCCGGTGCTCGGGCTCACGGAACACTGGGAGACCTTCATTCAAAAACTCCAGCCTAACCAGGTCGTACTGTTGGACACGGGTCTTTCCCGCGAACGGGTCACAGACCTTGTCGCGACCTGCGAAGACGCTTTTATCGATTTCAAGATGGGAGCGGACATTCACGGCCTGATCGCCAGCAATGTCGGCGTGGAATATGTCAGCCACATCCCGCTTCTCGGGTTCCGGTCGCTGCCGCTCGATGACCCCTGGAACCGCTTCACGAAACGGGGCTTTGACCTGATGGTCGCAGGGATCATGGCGCTGGCCTTCCTGCCCATCGGTCTCATGGTCGCTCTCGTGATCAAACTGGAAGGGAAGGGTCCTGTCTTTTATTTTCAGGAACGCGTGGGCCGCGACGGGAATGTATTCGGGCTCATTAAATTCCGCACCATGCAAGTCGACGCCGAAAAAGAAACGGGACCTGTCTGGGCCAAGCCGGGGGATGACCGCCGGACCCGCATCGGGGAATTCCTCCGCCGATGGAACCTTGACGAATTCCCGCAGCTTCTCAATGTGCTTTCCGGAAACATGAGTCTGGTCGGACCGCGTCCGGAGCGGCCGCATTTCGTCGACAAGTTCCGGGAGAATGTGCCCCGCTACATGGCGCGCCACAAAGTGAAATCCGGACTGACCGGATGGGCGCAGGTGCACGGACTCCGGGGCGACACCTCGATCGAAGAGCGCATCAAATACGACCTCTATTACATGGAGAATTGGTCGTTACTTCTGGATGTCGAGATCCTGGTCATGACCCTGTTCGCATTTAAAAACGCGTATTAATATCCCCTGAGGAGCTAAAATGAATCAAGCCCCGATTTCCGTTGTCGTGATCGCGAAAAATGAAGAAAAAAGGCTGGCCGAATGCCTGAAGAGCGCAGCGTTCGCGGCCGAGATCATCGTCCTGGATGACATGTCCACCGACCGCACGGTTGAGATCGCAAAAAGCTTCGGCGCAAAGGTCACCCAGCGCGCGATGGATATCGAAGGCCGTCACCGCAATTTCGCCTACAGCCTCGCCACCCAGCCCT
Source organism: uncultured bacterium (assembly GCA_964524195.1). Taxonomy (GTDB): domain Bacteria; phylum Omnitrophota; class Omnitrophia; order Omnitrophales; family Aquincolibacteriaceae; genus Aquincolibacterium. Next base: position 5,325 of record CAZGCC010000006.1, read on the forward strand.
GGGTCTTCTCGCTCGATGCCGATGAACGGATCACGCCCGAACTGGCGAAAGAGCTTGCTGAGGTCGCCTCAAAACCCAACGACCCGCACACCTGTTACTCGATGCCCGTCAAAACTTTCATCGGAACTGATTGGATCAAAGGCGGCGGCTATTATCCCGCGCCCAAGACCCGGTTCTTCAAAAAAGGACAGTTCAGTTACGAGGAAGCGCGCGTCCATCCCAAAATGTTCTATAAAGGCACCTGTGGGTCGCTCAAAGGCGATATCCTGCATTATTCCAGCCCAAGCTGGGAAGTATGGCTCTCCAAATTCAACCGCGAGACCGGTCTTGAAGCCGAGAAGTGGCTCAAGGACGGCCGAAAGATGGGCCCTTGGCGCGTTTTCAGGAAAGCTTGCAGCCGTTTCCTCAAATATTATTTCCAGAAGGACGGGATCACGACTGGTTACACGGGATTCCTGATGTCCTTTTTGCATTCCGCGTACCAGATCATCGCTTTTGCAAAATACCGTGAAATGAAACAGCTCCAGGAAGACGCCAAAAAATAGGATCTTTATGAAAGTCCCTTATTTTGATGTTTCAAGACAGCATCAGAAGTTCGTCGTCCAAGCCCAAGAGGCCTTCGACCGCATATTGAAAAGCGGCGCCTACATCCTGGGCCCCGCGCTCAAAGACCTCGAGGCGGAATTTGCGGCCTACATCGGAACCAAGTACGCCTTGGGTGTCGGATCCGGCACCGATGCTCTGACCTTCAGCCTCAAAGCCGCGGGCATCAAGAAAGGGGACGAGGTCATCGTTCCTTCTTTTACCTTCACCTCCACCGCGCTCGCCGTGATCCATGCCGGGGCCATTCCGGTCTTTGCGGATGTCGATGGATCCTCGTTCAATCTTGACCCAAATTCTGTCGAAAGGGCCCTCAGCCGCAAGACGAGCGCGATCATTCCCGTCCATCTTTTCGGACAATGCGCGGACATGACCTCCCTTATGGCGATCGCCAAAAAGAAGAAACTGAAAGTCGTGGAAGACGCCTGTCAAGCGCACGGCGCTTTATGGAACAAGGTCATGGCCGGCGCCTTCGGCGATGCCGGATGTTTCAGCTTTTATCCGACCAAGAACCTCGGCGGTGTCGGCGACGGCGGGATGATCACCACCTCGGACGAAAAGATCCTGAAACGATCGACTCAATACCGTAATCTCGGGAAAGGGATCGAGGACCCGTTCGTCCACGACGAGATCGGCTGGACAAGCCGCCTGGACAGTATCCAGGCCGCATTTCTCAGCATCAAGTTGAAATTCCTGGATGAACTGAACCGCGAGCGCCGCGCCGTCGCGGAACTTTATCATAAAAAACTCGCCCCAACGCCGCTCGGTCTTCCGCGGGAAATCGCCCCGGCTTACCATGTGTACCACCTCTATGTGGTCCGGGTTCCGGACGGTGAACGGGACGCGCTCAAGGCGCATCTTTTGACCCAAGGCATCCCGACCATGGTCCATTACGCCACTCCGGTCCATGCCCAGCCGGTCATCAAAAAATACAAAACCCGAAAAGTGAAGTTGCCCGTGACGGAAAAGCTCAGGGAAGAAGTCCTGACGCTCCCGCTTTTTCCGGGCATGACGGAACCGGAAGTAGAAGCCGTCGCCACCTCGATCCAGCAGTTCTTCGGGAGATAACATGTCAAAACCTTCGCGGAAAGTCGTTTTTATCGACCGGGACGGTGTGATCAATGTCGACCTCTGGAAATATGTCGAAACCTGGAAAGAGTTCAAATTCGAGAAAAGCGCGCTGGAAGCGCTCAAAAAACTGACGGACAAGGGCTTCGATATTTTCATCATTTCCAATCAGGCCGGCGTCGGGGACGGAGTTTTCACCGAAGCGGCCATGTGGGAAGTCCATGAAAAGATGGCCGCGGCCATGGCCAAGCGCGGTATCGTGATCCGCGGCGCCAGATACTGCACGCACGGCAAGAAGGCGCGGTGCGAATGTCGCAAACCGAAGACCCAGCTCCTTGAAAAAGCCGTCGCGGGACTCAATTTTGATAAAAGTAAAACCTTTTTTGTGGGCGACAAATTAAGCGACCTTGAGGCTGGAAGGAATTTTGGGGTTAAAACGATCCTGGTCCGCACGGGATACGGCAAGGACTCAGAGAAAAAGATCCCGAAAGCTCTCAAACCCGATTATATTGTCGACGACCTCAATGGCGCGGTCCCGTTCATTTTGAGCGCATCATAATCTCAAATTCGAGATCATCTGTTATGAAGATCGACATCATCCACGCTACGGCCGGAGAAGGGCATCGCAAGATCGCGATGGCGGTCGAAGATGCTTTTAAAAGGGCGGGCCGCACGGATCTCGAGATCCGCCTGCTCAACTGTCTTGACTACACCGATAACCTCTTTCAAAAAACCTATGCTCCCGTTTATTACTGGGCCGTGCGCCACGCCCCGAACCTTTGGGGTGGTTCCTATGAATTCCTGGACCATGCCGGCGTCTACGGGGCGATCCGTCCGTTGCGGTCCTGGTCCAATTCCGTGCACGCCAAACAGTTGCTCGACGCTATCGTCAAAAACCAGCCCGAGGTGATCATTTCCACTCATTTCATGCCGCCGGAGATCCTCGGCCGGGCCAAACAACAAGGACTGATCCGCTCGAAAATGATCAGCGTGATCACGGACTTTTACCCGCACACTTTTTGGGTCAATCCCGGGACGGATCACTACTGGGTGATGGCAAAGGAAACCCAGCAAGACCTTCTTTCCCGCGGCGTACCCGCGAATAAGATCACCGTGGGCGGGATCCCGATCCTTCCGGCGTTTAAGCCGACGGGTCAAAGAAACGAGATCTTGAAAAAACACGGGCTCGACGAGAAACGATTCACGATCCTTCTGACAAGCGGCAGTTTCGGACTTGGCCTGCAAGAAGCCATCCTGGAAGAACTCAAAGCATTCAAGGACCGCGTCCAATGCTTTGTCGTCTGCGCCAACAACAAAGAACTCAAGGCGACGCTGGAGAGCAAGACCTATCCTTATCCTGTAAAGATCTTCGGCTTTATCGACTTCATGCCGGAACTCATGGAAGCAAGCGATCTCATGGTCGCGAAGCCGGGCGGTTCCACCACCTCGGAGGCCCTGACCAAAGGCGTGATCATGGTGGTAATGCGTCCCATCCCGGGACAAGAAACCCGCAACGCCAAGCTTCTCAAGCTCCGCAATGCCGCCTTCTTTCTCAAAGAACCGGGGGACATCCACGGGATCATCAAAAGCATTCTGGAAGACCCTGCGGAGCTGGAAGAGAAACGCGCCGCGGTTAAATCCCTGGCCAGGCCGGATGCTTCTGAAGATCTTGTCAAAATGGTTCTCGGGCTCCGGTAGGAATCCTTATGCAAACAAATGATCCTCTTCTGATCTTGAAAGCAATGAAAGAAGACGGCATTGAACATCTTTATATTCCCAAAAAAGCGACAGTGAAAAATTCAGAGGCCCATGACGATATGAGCGTTCCGGGAGCCGTCAAATCCTCCAAAGACGAGCTCCTGAAGCTCCGTGAAAAGGTCCTCAAATGCAAGCTTTGCGCTGAGCTTGCGAGAACCCGCAATAAAATCGTCTTCGGAGCCGGGAACATCCAGGCCAAGCTTGTGTTCGTGGGGGAGGCCCCCGGCGCGGATGAAGACCAGCAGGGACTTCCTTTCGTCGGCCGCGCCGGAAAACTTCTGACCAAGATCATCGAAGCGATGGGGTTCACCCGAGATCAAGTTTTTATCTGCAATGTTCTCAAGTGCCGGCCGCCGAACAACCGTCCTCCGGCGCCCGGCGAAGTCGCCCACTGCCGTCCTTTTTTGAAACGCCAACTTGAACTCATTCGGCCGAAAGTGATCGTGGCGCTCGGCAATCACGCAGTCAAGGCGCTCCTTCAGACCGAGAAGGGCATTTCGGAGCTCCGCGGCACCTTCCAGGAATACGAAGGCATCCCGGTCATGTGCACCTATCATCCGGCCTATCTTCTCCGCAGTCCCGGTGAAAAAAAGAAAGTTTGGGAAGATATGAAAAAAGTTATTCAACGGCTGGCTCCTAATGAATGATGTCGAGGGGTAAACCCTCATGGAAAAACCCCGACCTCTTTCCGCGCTCGTTGCGGTTCCTCTTCCGATCGCGACCACCGCATTCAGTTATCTGATCCCGGAGGACCTTCTCCCGAAAGCTGTTCCCGGGGTCCGCGTTCAGGTCCCGTTCCGTAATCGCGAGATCACCGGCTATCTCGTTGCTACGGAAACTCCGTCAACCGATAAAAAGCTAAAACCCCTGATCCACATCCTTGATGACCAACCCGTCCTTTCGACGGGGATGCTCCAGCTCACGAAATGGGTGAGCGCCTATTACGGCTCCAGCTGGGGAGAAGCGATCGAGAACGCGCTGCCTCGATGGGTCAAGTTCGGGAAAAAAACGGAGAAATATAAAGAAAAAGCTAAACTGAAAAAAGAAACCGCGCCGGATTCTTCCAAAGACTTCAAACTCTCTTCGGAGCAGGCCAGTGCCCTGGAGAAGATCCAAAAAGAGCTCAGCTCCCGATCGCCCAAGTCCATTCTGCTTTATGGCGTGACCGGAAGCGGAAAAAGCGAGCTCTATATCCGCGCGATCCGCGAAACCCTGAAGCAGGGCCGTTCGGCGATCTGCCTTGTCCCCGAGATCGCGCTGACCGAACAACTCCAACGGTTCTTTGCCGGCCAGTTCGGAGGCGACCTGGAGATCCTCCACAGCAAAATGACCGACGGGGAGAGGTTCCTCGCGTGGAAGCGGATCGAGATGGGTTATTGCCGTGTTGTTCTGGGCCCGCGCTCCGCGGTCTTCGCGCCCCTGACGGATCTGGGTCTTATCATTATGGACGAGGAACATGAGGGTTCTTATAAACAGGAAACCACGCCCCGGTATCATGCCCGCGAAGTCGCCGCCTGGCGGGCTCAGAACGAGAAGGCGCTTTTTTTGATGGGAACCGCCACGCCGTCGCTGGAAAGCATGTCGCTTGCGGAACGGAGCTTGATCCAGAGGATCGACCTCACCGAACGGATCGATCAAAAAGCGATGCCCAAGGTCGAAGTGATCGACCTTAAGCGATGCGAGGGAGACAAGCGCCCGAGCCTTCTTTTTTCCCGTCAGCTCATGCGCGAGATCGAAACGAACCTCAAGAACCGGGAAGGGACGATGCTCCTCCTCAACCGCCGGGGGTTCTCAACCTCGATCCGTTGTCCCGCCTGCAATGAAGTTGAGCAGTGCAAATCGTGCCAAGTCTCGCTCACTTATCACCAGGAAAAAGGTTTGCTCCTCTGCCATTACTGCAATTATCAAAAAAAAGTTCCGGACACATGCTCCTCCTGCAAAGCCCCTCTCCTACGATTCTCGGGATTCGGCACTGAAAAAGTTGAGAGCGAGGTGGCCCGGCTTTTCCCACAGGCCAGGATCGCGCGGATGGATGCGGATACGAC
>CAZGCC010000006.1:10819-21335 GCA_964524195.1 uncultured bacterium
AGATTCTCATGAAGTCATCCTGGATCAATTCCGGGCAGGCAAGATCGACATTTTGATCGGGACGCAGATGATCGCCAAGGGATTCGATTTTCCGCATGTCACGCTGGTCGGCGTAGTGCTCGCGGATGTCGGCCTCCGGCTTCCCGATTTCCGGTCCAGCGAACGGACCTTCCAGCTCCTGACGCAATTCGCGGGAAGGGCGGGCCGCGGAACCAAGCCCGGCCGCGTTTATGTCCAGACCTGGATGCCGGAGCATCCGAGCATCCGTTTTGCGAAAGAACATGATTTCCTAAGCTTTTATGCCCATGAAAAACAAACCCGCGAGGAATTCCACTATCCGCCTTATGCGTCTCTTATCAATATCATCATCCGCGCCGCGGATGAAAAGAAAGCTTACCTTTTCGCCCGGGAGATCCGCGATCGCTTGCGAAAAGAATTTAGTATCCAGTTGCCTTGTTCAAAAACTTTGGGGGATGCAAATGCCGCGCCCGACATCCCTGGGAAGGGACCGGGAGGTCCGGAGCTGATCGGTCCGGCTCCGCTTCCGTTCTACAAATTGCGCGGGCACTTCCGCTGGCATGTCATGCTTAAAATACCCCGCGAACCCAAGTCGACTCCCGAAGTTGATTTGCAAGGTCTCCAACCCACAAGAATTCCAGAGATCTACAGGCTTCTCATGGGCATGAAAAAACCGGCGGGAGTCGCCTTCCAGCTCGATGTGGATCCGCTGAATATTCTGTAAAGAAGCACACAAAATCCGAAAGGGGAACTATGGAAGAATTTACTAATGTCACGATCGCAAAAAAAGCGAATATCTATTTTGAGGGAAAGGTCACAAGCCGGACGGTCCTCTTTCCCGATGGAAGCAAAAAAACGCTCGGGATCATGATGCCCGGGGATTATGAGTTTGGGACTGTGGAAAAAGAGCTCATGGAGATCCTTCAGGGCGATCTCCAGATCCAGCTCCCGGATTCACCCGAATGGAGGAAGATCAAAGCCGGGGAGTCTTTCGAGGTTCCGGCCCACTCGAAATTCAAACTCAAGATCGCCAAACTGACGGACTATTGCTGCTCGTATCTAAAATAATCGGACCTGTGATATAATTCCGTCCGTAGCGCCAAGCACTCCGGTTTTTTTGATATAAGGACCCTTATGGCGAAACTCAAAATACGAACTTATCCAGACCCGATCCTCAAGAAAAAGGCCGCTCCTGTGACCGATTTCGGGCTGGCCATGCAGAAGCTCTTTGATGATATGATCGAGACCATGCATGTCTCTGACGGCGTGGGGCTTGCCGCGCCGCAGATCGGGATCTCCCAGCAGATCTTTATCGCGTGCCCGACCATGAGAAAGGGCGAGGCCTTTGTCATGGTGAACGCGCTCATTGAAAAAAAATCGGGGAACGATGTCGCCAACGAGGGTTGCCTGAGCCTTCCCGGCATCGCCGGAGAGATCGCCCGGGCCACCAAGCTTCGCCTCTCGTTTCAAGACCGCCTCGGAAAAGTCCATACGGCGGAACTCACGGATTTTTTCGCCCGCATAGTCCAGCACGAAATGGACCACTTGAACGGGGTCCTTCTCATCGATCATTTCACTGGAGCGAAGCGCAAAGAACTGATCGACCGCTACACGGTCTTACAAGAACAAAAAGGAATGTAGCCGTCTGCTGACGCGAGACCTCCCATGAAAATCGTATTTTTTGGTTCCGACGGATTCTCCATTAAGGCCCTTGAGGCTTGCCTGCACGCCCCTGGCATGGAACTTGCGCTCGTCATCACAACGCCTGCTAAAAAAAAGGGCCGGGGTCTTCATCTGGAACCGAGCGAGGTTTTTGAATACTGCAAAGACAAGGGTCTTGCTGTTGCGGAATATCCAACGCTTCGCGATGTCAAAGTCGCTAGCGACCTTTTGGCCTTGCGGCCGGATATCTTTGTCGCAGCATCCTACGGAAAATTGATCCCGCCTTCGTTGCTTGAGATCCCCAAGTATCGTCTGAATGTCCATCCATCGCTTTTGCCAAAGTACCGGGGTTCTGCGCCCATCCATTGGCCTATCCTGAACGGGGATAAGGAAACCGGCGTGAGCATTATCGATATCGCAGAAAAGCTCGATTCGGGGGATATCTACTATCAGGAAAAGATCCCTATCGACCCTCACGCGGATGCGACCCAGCTTACCTCGGAACTGGCCCGCTTTTCTTATGGTATTCTCAAAAAAGTCCTCGCGCAGGTCAAGGACGGCCAGTTGCGAGGCGCGCCGCAAAATGTATCCGAAGCCACACTCGCGCCCCAGCTTTCCAAAAAAGACGGGGAAGTCTCTTTTGTTGCGATGACCGCCGAGGAGATTGACCGGAAGATCCGCGGACTCCAGCCCTGGCCCGGAGCCTATTGTTTTATCAAAGGCGAGCGCCTCGCGATCCTTGAAGTTTGCCCCTCTGAGATGGCGGCTGAAATAAAACCTGGAACACTCATCGCGATCGAAAAAGAGGGCGATATCAAGATTGCAACCCGGAAGGGAATTCTCAAGGTTCTCAAGGTAAAACCGGAAGGCAAGCACGCCATGACGGCTGCTGATTTTGTCCGCGGCAGGCGATTTCAGATTAGGGATCTCCTTGCCGTCTGATCCGGAAGACCCCGGCCTCTTTTTCATAGGGAGAATTCCTTGACACTCGAGAACGCGTGCTTATAATTAGCAAGAATTTGACAGGGTTCCCCCCGTAATCTTCAATACTCACAGCGGATAACTATCCCAGGAGGCAGGACATGGCGTTAAAGGTCGGCATTAATGGTTTTGGGCGCATTGGACGGTTGGTATTTCAGGCGATCTGCGATCAGGGGCTTCTCGGTAAAGAGATCGATGTGGTCGCGGTCGTGGATATTTCCACCGACGCGGATTATTTTGCATATCAGATCAAGTATGATTCCGTCCACGGCCGTTTCAAGCATGAGGTCAAGACCGAGAAAAGCAGCCCCTCGCTGACCGAAGCGGATACGCTTGTCGTCAACGGTCACAAGACCAAGTGCGTCATGGCCACCAAGACGCCGGACCAGCTTCCCTGGAAACAGCTGGGCGTGGATTATGTCATCGAATCCACCGGCCTTTTCACCGATTCCGAAAAAGCGAAACTCCATCTCACAGCCGGCGCCAAGAAGGTCATCATCAGCGCGCCCGGTAAAGGCGAAGTGAAAACGCTTGTGATCGGCGTTAATGAACAAGAATACGACAGCGCCAAGCACAGCATTGTCTCCAACGCTTCCTGCACCACGAATTGCCTTGCGCCGCTCGTGCATGTGCTTCTCAAAGAGGGCATTGGTATCGAAACGGGCCTCATGACCACGATCCATTCCTACACCGCAACCCAAAAAACCGTCGACGGTCCTTCAAAGAAAGACTGGCGCGGCGGCCGCGCGGCAGCGATCAACATCATTCCTTCCTCGACCGGCGCGGCGAAAGCCGTCGGTGAAGTCTTGCCTGCCACGAAAGGAAAGCTTACCGGGATGGCCTTCCGTGTTTCAACACCCAATGTCTCCGTGGTCGATCTCACATTCCGTTCGGTAAAAGATACTTCGATCGAAGAGATCGATGCGCTTCTGAAGAAAGCTTCCCAGTCGTATCTGAAGGGGCTCCTTGGCGTTACAGCCGAAGAAATGGTTTCGACGGACTTCATTCACGATCAGCGCTCGTCGATCTATGATTCTCTGGCAACCCTCCAGAACAATCTGAAAGGCGAGAAGCGCTTTTTCAAGATCGTGTCCTGGTATGACAATGAATGGGGTTATTCGAACCGCGTGATCGATCTTCTTCGCTATATGGCGAAGCAAGACGGCGCGAAATAACCGGTTATTTCGACAAGGTCTCCAGATGAAGAAGAAAACGGTCAGGGATATTGATGTTCGTGGAAAACGCATCCTCATGCGCGTGGATTTCAATGTCCCCATGAAGGACGGCGTGGTGCAAGATGATACCCGCATCAAAGCCGCGCTGCCCACCATCAAGTATGTTCTGGAGCAGGGTGCCAAAAGCCTTGTCCTCATGTCCCACCTCGGAGATCCCAAAAAGGATACGGTAAAGGCCAAAGAAAAAGCAGAAAAAGACGGCAAGCCCTTCGATGAGAAAAAATACATCGAAGCCAAGCACAAGATGGCCCCCGTGGCCGCTCAGCTTGCCAAGCTTCTTGGCAAAGAAGTGAAACTGGCCCCTGCCTGCATGGGACCGGAGACCGACGCGATGGTCCAGGCGATCCCTCAAGACGGTATCCTGATGCTTGAAAACACCCGTTTTCACAAAGAAGAGACTTCCAAAGATCCGGCCGAACGCGAAAAAATGGGGAAGGCTCTCGCTCAGTACGGCGATATTTTCATCAACGACGCTTTTGGCTCCGCGCATCGCGCTCATGCTTCCACGGAAGCGGTCGCGCATTTCTTACCCGCGGTCGCAGGTTTTTTGATGGAAAAGGAACTGGATTATCTTCAGGATAAGGTCGTGGACGAACCCGCACGCCCCTTTGTGGCGATTATCGGCGGCGCCAAAGTATCCTCCAAGATCGCTGTGTTGGAATGCTTGCTCACCAAAGTGGACCGCCTGATCGTCGGCGGAGGCATGGCCTACACATTCCTCAAGGCTAAAGGACTTTCAGTGGGCGCTTCGCTTGTCGAAGATGACATGATCGACACGGCTCGCCAGATCCTCCAGAAAGCCTATGAGTCCCACATTTACATCTATCTTCCGATTGATCACATCGTCACCACGGAATTCTCTGCGGATGCCGAGCCCAAACATGTTGCCCGCGGCAATATCGATGCAGACCAAATGGGGATGGATATCGGACCTCTTACGGTTGACAAATTCAAGGGCGCTCTCAAAGGCGCTAAGACTGTTTTCTGGAACGGCCCTGTCGGTGTTTTTGAATTCCCGAAATTCGCCACGGGTACGATGGCACTTGCCAAGGCCATCTCGGAACTCCCGGATTGCATCACGGTGATCGGCGGCGGCGATTCGGTCGCGGCAGTGAATAAATCAGGCGTTGCGGGCAAGATCTCTCATATCTCCACGGGCGGCGGCGCGTCGATGGAACTCGTGGAAGGTAAAGTGTTGCCCGGGGTAGCGGCGCTTCTTGACAAGTAGTAGCGCTTCCAACCGTTGATCGATCCGAAGCAGTTAAATAAACCCACGACAGAAAAGAGCGGAACTCATGACTAAAAAACCGATGATCGCAGGAAATTGGAAAATGTATAAAACGGCTTCCGAAGCCGTAACTCTTGTGCAGACGCTCAAAGCGGCCGCGCATACGGTCTCAAATGTCACGATCGTGATCTGCCCGCCTTTTACGGCCTTAAGCGAAGTCTCCAAGGTGCTCAAAGACACTTCGATCGACCTCGGGGCCCAGAACATGTATTGCGCTCCGGAAGGCGCGTTCACGGGAGAGATCTCGCCGACCATGCTCAAAGACAGCGGCTGCCGCTATGTGATCCTTGGCCACTCCGAACGGCGCCAATATTTCAAGGAAGACGATATCCTGATCCATGAAAAAGTCAAAACCGCTCTTAAATACAGCATCATCCCGATCGTCTGCGTCGGCGAAACGCTCGCGGAGCGGGATGCAAAAAAACATTTCGATGTCGTCAAAACGCAGTTCGACGAATCGCTCGGCCGCCTTGAAAAAGAAGATATCGCCAAGGTCGTCATCGCTTACGAACCGGTGTGGGCCATTGGCACGGGGAAGACCGCAACGCCGGATCAAGCCGAACAGATGCACTCTTACATCCGCCGTCTTCTCAATGAACGGTATAGCCAGGAGGTCGGCAGCCGTATCCCAATCCTCTACGGCGGAAGCGTAAAGCCGGACAACACGAAATCCCTCATGGAAAAACCGAATATCGACGGCGCTTTGGTCGGCGGCGCTTCTCTTAAGGCAGAATCTTTCGCCCAGATCATCCAGGAAGCTCAACTCTCTTATGAAACGGGGAACCAATCATGAGCATTTTTGTCGTTACGATCCACATCATCGTTTGCCTCGTTCTTATTATTGTCATTTTGCTTCAGGCGGGCCGTGGTCAAGGGCTTTCGGGTAGTGGCTTTGGCGGAGGCAATGTCCAATCGCTTTTTGGGACCAAGGCTTCGTCGTTCCTGACCAAAGTTACAAGCGTTTGCGCCATCCTGTTCCTCTTCACCTGCGTCGGTCTGAACATCCTAGAAGTTCAAAAGAGCCGTTCGCTTTTCAAGGCGCCGGGCACCCAGGCCCCCTTGGATGTCGAGCAGATCAAGAAAGCGCTGGAGAAAGTCAAACAAGCCGATAAGACCGCGACAGACGCTCAAGGCGTCGCAAAAGCAACCTCCGGAGCTGAAGGAGCCGCGGAAACTGCCAAGGCGGATGTTTCAAAAATGGTGGAATCTGTAGCGCAGGAAGCCGCGACAGCCGGAGCCGCCAAGTCCTAGCGTTTTTCCCGGCCTTTCCGCCCATGCGGACCCTATGAAAATCTCCGAACCGGAAAGCGGAGAGTTGCGTTACATCAAAGGGGTTGGTCCGAAACGCTCCCTTGTCTTTCAAAAGATCGGCATTCATTCCGTCCGTGACCTCCTTTATCTTTTTCCCCGGCGCTATGAAGATCGTTCCCATTTCGCTCCCCTTAACGATCTTCCCATGGACGAACCCATCACATGCCGCGGCGAGATCATGGATGTCAAATTCAAACCTATCCGCTTCATGTCTCTCGTCGAAGTCCTGATCGGCGACAATACAGGAACGCTCCGAATCGTCTTTTTTAATCAACCTTACCTAAAAAAGTTGTTCCAGTGCGGCCAACAGGTCATCGCATACGGAAAGGTCGAACTTTATAAAAAAAATGTCCAGATGTCGAATCCGGAATTTGAGATCGTGGAGGGTCCGGAAGCCGAATCGATCCATACCGGCCGTATTACACCGATCTACCCTCTCACCGAAGGGCTCTTCCAACGGTCCTTGCGAACAACGCTCAAGGAGGCCGTGGACCATCACCTGGAAGGATCTATTGCGGACCTTTTGCCGCCTCAACTCCGCCACGACCTGGATCTTCTGCCTCTGGACCAGGCTCTCCGTGAGATGCATCTTCCCGCATCCTTTGAAACACTAGAAAAAGCCAGACGCCGCATTGTCTTTGACGAGTTCTTTTCTTTTGAACTGCAGATCTTTCTCAAAGTCAAAGCGATCCGGACACAGTATCAGGCGCCGGCATTCCGGATCGCTCCCAGTTTGGTCGATGAGTTTAAACTCTCTTTACCTTTCGAGCTCACCCAAAGCCAGGAACAAACGATCCAGGATCTGGTGAAGGATCTGGGTCAAACGGTCCCAATCCCAATCAATCGCAGCAAAGCGGAGATTGGAGCCGCCCTTTTCACCTTGGAGGCAAAGAAAAGAGAGAATTGGGCGGTCCCGATGAACCGACTGCTCCAGGGAGATGTCGGGTCCGGCAAAACCGTCGTGGCAGCATTCGCGTTCCTTGCCGCGCACCGTTCAGGTCTTCAATCCGCGTTCTTGATCCCGACGGAGATCCTGGCTGAACAGCATTACCGCACTCTTCTGAAATTCCTGGAACCTGTCGGGATCCGTCCTGAACTGCTCACCAAGAGCACCGGACCCGATCGCCGTGCCCGGCTCGTCGCAGAACTCAAGCAGGGGAAAGTCCCTGTCATTGTCGGCACGCATGCTCTCTTGCAAGACGATATCCGTTTTAAGGATCTGGGGCTCCTGGTGGTCGACGAACAGCATAAATTCGGAGTCCATCAGCGCAATCAGCTTCTAAAAAAAACACCCCGTCCTCATCACTTAGTAATGACCGCGACGCCGATCCCGCGCACTTTGGCCCTTACCCTTTATGCGGATCTGGACATCTCAGTCATCCGGGAAATGCCCCAAGGCCGCCAGCCCATCAAAACTTACTGGATCACGCGAAAGAAACAACCGGAGATCTTTGCTCACATGGCGCTCCGTCTTCAAAAAGGGGAGCAAGCCTACATTGTGTTCCCTCTGATCGAGGAAACCGAGAAAAAGGACCTTTTGGCGGCCAAAAAAGAGTTCGAGCGCCTCAGAAAAACTGTCTTCTCGAAATTTCGCATGGGGCTCGTTCACGGCAAAGTCGATCGCACGGAGAGGGAAGCGATCATGCGCGCTTTTTCCCGCAAAGAGATCGATATTCTCGTGGCCACTTCGGTGATCGAAGTGGGCGTGGACCAGCCGAATGCTACCATGATGATCATTGAAAATGCCGAACGGTTCGGACTCGCGCAACTCCATCAATTGCGCGGCCGGATCGGCCGCGGCGCCCTGGAATCGGAATGCTTTCTTTTTGGCGAGCCCACGACCGAAGAAGGAAAAATGCGGCTCCGGCTGCTCACAAAGATCACTGATGGTTTCCAGATCGCCGATGAGGATTTAAAACTTCGGGGGCAGGGCGACCTTTGGGGGATCCGCCAGTCAGGGGAACCTCTTTTTCGCGTCGCCCATCCGGTTCGCGATGAAGCCATTTTGCTCGAGGCGAGACGGGAGGCCCAGAAGCTTATCGCTGAAATCCCGGGAGGCGCTCTTTCCAAAACACCTCTCTGGATCCAAAAATATCTCGAACAAATGCCTAAAACCGATTAAACTGTACACCCATGCGCATTATCAGCGGCAAATTCAAATCCCGGAAGATCGATTTCCCCAAGAACCGTCTGACCCGTCCCATGACGGACAGGACCAAGGAGACCCTTTTCAATATCGTCGGGTCTTTTGTCTTCGGGAAGCATGTCCTGGACCTTTACGCAGGGTCGGGAAGTCTCGGACTGGAGGCTTTGAGCCGAGGCGCTATCAGCGCGACCTTTGTGGATCAAGGTCCCTGGACCCATAAGATCATCGAAAAGAACCTGGCAAGCTTGGGTATCAGCTCCCAAGGCACGATCCTCGGGATGGATTTCCTCCCCGCGATCCGGAAACTCGAGAAACAGGGGAAGGGATTCGCCCTCGTTTTCGTGGATCCTCCGTTCATGAAGGGACTGGTCAAAAAGACATTGATGCGTCTGGATGCCTCTGATATAGTCCTGCCTTTCGCGCAGGTCGTCGTGGGGCATATGTGGCGGGAAGAACTGCCGAGCACCGAACTGAAAAACCTCAAATGGATCCGCACGAAGCGGATCGGACAAGCCTGTCTTTCCTTCTTCTTTCGATTGGAATCTACTCATGAAAAAACGAAAAGCTATATATCCGGGGAGCTTTGATCCGGTCACCTTCGGTCATCTGGACCTGATCGAACGGGCTCTCGACCTTTTTGACGAACTGATCGTGGTCGTCGCTTCCAATCCTTCCAAGAAAACCCTTTTTTCAACGGAAGAGCGCGTGGAATTCCTGAAAGCCGCCCTCAAAAACCGCCCCCAAGTTCGGGTCAAGAACTGGGAAGGACTGACGGTCGAATTGGCGGTCAAAGAAAAGGCTTTCGCGCTTATCCGGGGGATCCGGGCCACTTCGGACTTTGATTATGAATTCCAGATGGCTCTCACGAACCGGAAGCTCGCGCCCAAGATCGACACCGTATTCCTGATGCCCTCGGAATCTCATTTCTATCTTTCTTCGCGCCTTATCAAGGAGATCGCTCAATTGGGCGGCGCTGTAACCCGTTATGTTCCGGCCCCGGTCGCGGCGCGGATCAAAAAAATGTTCCCGAAAAAGAAAGCCCGCTAGCCATGAAATTCATTCTTTCGGAATTCACGGAAGGGATCCAAGTCCCTGTCGAGGGGACTTACGATGCAAAAATCATCGAAGTGGAATTCCCTGATATGGTCTATACCGAGCCCATTCTTCTGAAAGGAACCGCTGAAAAAAGCTGTGGCACCCTCCGCCTGCAGGGATCGTTGACCACGGCCGTTCGACGGTTCTGCGGTAAATGTCTCAAGGAAAAATGCGAGCGGCTTTCCTGCGAGTTTGACTGGATCTTTGACCTCACGGGGCAGGACACCATTGAGCCTCTTGAGAATGTGCGCGAACTTTTGATCCTCGAGCATCCGCTGGTACATCTATGTCAATCGACTTGCAGAGGACTTTGTCCGGTTTGCGGGATCGATCTCAATGAAGGCACTTGCAATTGTAAAGAAAATGGCTATCATGCTTCCCCAGTCATCATAAAAAAAGAGAAATCCAAGAAGGAGCGACCTCATGGCAAATCCTAAACGAAGACATTCGAACACGCGCACGCGTCTGCGCCGGGCCCACGATCATTTGGTCCCTCAGTCCCGTTCGCAGTGCTCCCAATGCGGGGCCTTTATCCTCCCGCACCGGGTCTGCACTTCTTGCGGCTTTTACAAGGGAAAGCTTGTGAAGACGATCAAGATCAAAACAAAGGCGAAGGAATAGGCGGAATGATCCGGATCGCTCTGGATGGAATGGGCGGGGATTACGCCCCGCAAGTCGTGGTCGAAGGCGCCATCATGGCGGCCAACGATTTCGACCACCTTGAGATCGTTCTCGTCGGGCAGACGGCGGCCCTGAAGCAGGAGCTGAATAAGCACAAAG
>CAZGCC010000006.1:21345-25207 GCA_964524195.1 uncultured bacterium
AAGCGAAGTGATCGGAATGGGGGAGTCCCCGGTTTCCGCGCTCCGAAAGAAAAAAGACTCTTCGATCGGCGTCTGTATCGATCTTTTAAAGAAAAAAGAGTGCGCCGCGGCCGTCTCCGCGGGGAACACCGGAGCCATGGTCGCCGGCGCCACGCTGAATCTCGGCTTGTTGCCGGGAATCCGTCGTCCCGGGATCGCGATCGCAACGCCCACCCTGCACGGAATGTCGGTCACGACCGATGTTGGCGCCAACCTCAATCCTTCCGCTTATGAGCTTTTCCAATACGCCATCATGGCCGATGTTTTTGCCAAATGCATCCTCAAGAAAAAACGCCCCGCCATCGGGCTTCTCAATATTGGAGAAGAAGAGTCCAAGGGGACCGAGGTTCTCAAAGAGACCTATAAACTTTTACGCGAATCTTCGCTTAACTTTATCGGGAACATTGAAGGCCGCGATTTCTTCACCGGAAAAGCGGATTGCATCATCTGCGACGGATTCGTTGGAAATGTCGTTCTTAAAATGATCGAAAGCATCCTTGAAACTTCCGTGGCGCTGATCGGCCGCGAGCTCCGCAAAAATCTTTTCACATCCCTTGCCGCCTGGCTCCTGAAGCCGGCGCTTTCGTCGATCCGCAAAGCGACCGATTATGAAAAAGCGGGTGGCGCGCCGCTCCTCGGCGTGGACGGGAACATTATCATCAGTCACGGCATTTCTTCAGCACTGGCGATCCGTAACGCGATCCGGGTCGCGGGAGAGCTCGTTACCACCCGCGTCAACGCCCAGATCGTGGAAGCCATTACTCCTTACCTGAACCATTCCGTTCCGCCCGTTCCTCCGGCGGAGCGCAAACCCAGCAATGCGTAGTTAACTCCCTTTTAAAAGGAATCATGACTGCACCTGATCGTGCTGCCATCACGGGGCTAGGGGCCTATGTGCCCGAAAGAATTTTGACGAATGCGGATCTCGAAAAGATGGTCGAGACCACGGACGAATGGATCCGTACCCGAACCGGAATCCAGGAGAGGCACATCGCCGCAAAAGAGCAAGCTACAAGCGACCTTGCTTTACCGGCAGCGCAGGAAGCTCTCGCAAACGCGGGGTTGACCCCGCAGGACCTTGATCTCATTATTGTCGCGACCACCTCGCCAGACATGTTTTTCCCTTCTTCGGCCTGCTATCTTCAAGCGAAACTCGGCGCCTCCTGCGCCGCCTTTGACATGGCGGCCGCATGCTCTGGCTTCACCTACGGGCTCTCCATCGCGGAGGGATTTGTAAAATCCGGCACTTATAAGAACATTTTGGTCGTCGGCGCGGAAACGATCTCTCGCTTCATCGACTGGAAAGATCGTGGCACCTGCGTTCTTTTTGGTGACGGCGCGGGAGCGGCAGTCGTATCGCGGTCCAAGGACGGCCACGGCATCCTGGCTTCTTATCTTGGCGCGGACGGCACTCAAAGCGCCATCCTTCAGATCCCCGGGGGCGGCTCCATGAACCCGCCCAGCACCGAGAGCATCGCCCAAAACCTGCACAGCATCAAAATGCAAGGCCCGGAACTTTTCAAGATCGCGGTGAAAACAATGGAACAAGCGGTCCTCAAAGTCCTGGAGCATGAAAACCTCCAGGTCAAAGATATTAATTGCCTTATCCCGCATCAGGCCAACCACCGCATCCTTCGGGCTGTGGCGGATCGCCTGGAGATCCCGCACGAAAGAGTGTTTATCAATGTATCCCGCTACGGCAACATGTCGAGCGCTTCGATCCCCGTCGCCCTCCACGAAGCGGTCAAGACGGGAGTGGTCAAAAAAGGGGACTATGTGGTGCTGGTCGCTTTCGGCGGCGGGCTCACCTGGGCCGCAAATCTGCTCAAGTGGTAAAAAACTTTCGATGACGAAATCTATCGGTTTTTTATTTCCCGGACAAGGCGCGCAATTTGTGGGAATGGGCAAAGACCTCTTCGAGCAAAGCCCTGCCGCGCAACAAATTTTCAAAAGGGCCGACCAGATCCTGGGATATTCCATCAGTCAGGTCTGTTTTGCTGGACCCGAAACTGAATTAACCCGCACCCTCTATGCGCAAACGGGCATCCTGGTCACAAGCCTTGCGGCGCTTGCCGCGCTTCGCGAAAAAAATCCGGGACTTCAGCCCGCGCTTGTTGCAGGTCTGAGCCTAGGTGAATTTACGGCGCTCACGGCTTCCGGCGCAATCTCCTTTGAAGATGCGCTGAAGCTTGTGCAGGTTCGCGCCGAAGCCATGGAAGCGGCCGCCAAAAACAACCCCGGCACAATGGCTTTTATTATGGGTCTCACGGTGGATCAATGCGCCGAGGTTGCCCGAGAAGCCCAATGCGAAGTCGCGAATCTTAATGCCCCTGACCAAACCGTGCTTTCAGGAACGCTTCAGGCTATCGAGCAAGCCTGTAAAATCGCGGAAGCGAAAGGCGCCAAACGGGCGATGCCCTTAAAAGTCGGCGGAGCTTTTCATTCATCCTTGATGGAAGAGGCAAAAACACGACTTGAGAGCGCGCTTGCCAGCACTCCGATCCGGGCGCCGCAGTGTTCTTTCATTCCGAATGTAACCGCTCGGACCGTTTCGGATCCTGCGGAGATCCGGAGCCTTCTCGCAAAACAGCTGACGAACTCGGTGCAATGGGTCAAAACCATGGCAACCGCTAAAGAGTCGGGGATCATTACCTTTCTGGAGATCGGTCCTGGAAAGATCCTCAAAGGTTTGGCGAAAAAGTGCCAACCGGAACTTGAAGTGGTCCCGTTTGGAGGTCCGGGTGATTTTAAAGCCGTTGAATCACTCGCTTTGCTGGCTCAATCATAACAATAAGGAGATAGATCATGATGCTGAAGGATAAAATCGCGCTGGTAACCGGAGCCGGACGGGGGATCGGCCAAGCTATCGCCCTAGCGTTCGCAAAAGAGGGCGCTAGTTTGGTGCTTTCCGACCTCAAAATCGAGTTTTTATCGGAGACTGAAACCCTCGCAAAACAGGCCGGATCTCCAAAATGCGTTTTGACGCAAGCCAATGTGGCGAATGGGGATGAAGTGGACCAAGTTGTCAAAATTGGCCTTGACACCTTTGAACGCATCGATATACTCGTCAACGTCGCGGGCATCACGAAGGACGGATTGCTCGCAACCATGTCCGAACAGGACTGGGACGATGTTCTTTCGATCAATTTGAAGAGCGCATTTCTCTTCACCAAGGCGTGCGCAAGGCCCATGATGAAGCAACGAGCCGGAGCGATCATTAATATCGCTTCCATCATTGGGATCGCCGGGAACGCCGGTCAGGCAAATTACGCGGCCTCCAAGGGCGGCATGATCGCCCTGACAAAGAGCACCGCGAAAGAGTTGGCCAAGCGCAATATCCGGGCCAACGCGATCGCCCCGGGGTTCATCAAAAGCAAGATGACCGACAAGCTTCCGCCGGATCTGGTCGAGAAGATGAAAGAACGGATCGGGCTCAGGCGTCTCGGAGAGCCTCAAGATGTAGCGAATGTTGCCGTTTTTCTGGCATCGGAAGCATCAGGGTATGTCACCGGCCAAACGATCGTCGTGGACGGTGGTCTTGTAATCTGATGCGGTTTTCAAGCAGTAAAGCACTCAATCATTAAAGGAGGAAACATCGATGGGCGTTCAAGAAAAGATCACAGAAATTATCGTCGAGCAGCTTGGCGTGAAACCCGAAGAAGTCGTTCCGGAAGCGTCTTTCGTGGATGATCTTGGCGCGGATTCTTTGGATACGGTCGAGTTGGTGATGGCTTTCGAGGAAGAGTTCGGCGCGGAGATCCCGGATGAAGATGCCGAGAAGCTCCAGACCGTCGGAGATGCCATCAAGTATGTCGAAGAAAAA
>CAZGCC010000006.1:25217-35031 GCA_964524195.1 uncultured bacterium
AGTTGTTACCGATATCTGCATGGTCACACCGTGGGCCAGTACCGCCGAAGAAACCTGGCAAGGCTTTTTGAAAGGCAAGAGTGGGACGGGTCCTCTGACCCAGATCGACTCAACGCCTTTCAACTCCAAAGTCGCTGCTGAGGTCAAAGGCTTCGATCCCACCAAGTATCTTTCGCTCAAGGAGATCAAGAAGAGCGATATCTTTGTCCAGTTCGGGGTCGCTGCTTCCAAGATGGCCCTGGAAGATGCCAATCTGGATATTTCCACGGTGGATGCTCACCGTGCAGGGATCCTGGTCGGGTCGGGCATCGGGGGGCTTCGCGTGATCGAAGAACAGCACACCCAGATGATGGAAAAGGGACCAGGGCGAATTTCTCCGTTTCTTATCCCGATGCTTATCGTCAACATGGCTCCCGGGCAGATCTCGATCGCCTTGGGACTTAAAGGGCCCAGCAATTGCGTGGCAACCGCATGCGCAACGGGTTCCAATGCGATTGGCGACGCCTTCAAGCTTATCCAACGCGATGAAGCGGATGTCATGTTCGCCGGAGGCACGGAATCCTGCATCACCAACCTCGGCTTCGGCGGATTCGACGCCATGAAAGCGCTCAGCACCCACAACGAGAACCCCGCCACCGCATCCCGTCCTTTTGACAAGACGCGCAGCGGGTTTGTGATGGGGGAGGGCTGCGCTGTGATGATCCTGGAAGAACTTGAACACGCGAAAAAACGCGGAGCCAAGATCTACGCGGAAATGGCCGGCTACGGCATGACCTCTGACGCAAGTCATATTACAGCTCCGGATCCCAGCGGCGAAGGCGCCGCGCGATGCATGACGATCGCCATGAAAGATGCGGGGATCCGTCCTGAGGATGTCGATTATATTAACGCGCATGGAACCTCGACGCCTTTAAATGACAAGGTTGAAACCCTGGCCATCAAGAAAGCTTTAGGGGAAGCCGTCGCACGCAAGGTGCGCATCAGCTCAACCAAATCCATGACCGGACATCTGCTTGGAGCGGCCGGCGCTGTCGAAGGCGTGGCATGCGTGTTAGCCATCCGCGACCAGATCGTTCCGCCGACGATCAATTACAAGCATCCGGATCCGGACTGTGATCTGAATTATGTTCCGAACGAAGCTCAAGCCTGCCGGGTTCGCGTGACTCTCTCGAACTCGCTGGGTTTTGGGGGCCATAATGCCTGCATCGCTTTCAAAGCGTTCCAGGATTAAGCCCTCGTTTTTCCCTCTTCAGACAGTATCCCTATCTGCCGAAACATATAGTGAAAGCAAGAACTTAAAAGGGAACAAGCTCACTTCAAAGAGCATGTGCTCATGCGCCTTAAAAAATTAGAGCTTCTAGGTTTCAAATCCTTCGCCGATAAAACCGAGGTTGCTTTTGACCAAGGGGTCACCTGCATCGTCGGCCCTAACGGTTGTGGTAAGAGCAATGTCTCAGACGCTATCCGTTGGGTTCTGGGAGAGCGCAGCGCGAAACTTCTGCGCGGTTCGACCATGGAAGATGTTATTTTTAACGGCACCGAAGTCCGCAAACCCCTCGCCTTCGCCGAAGTCTCCCTCACGATCGACAATGCCGATCGCGGTATGCCGATCGAGTATAACGAAGTCACGCTGACGCGCCGGCTTTACCGCACGGGCGAAAGCGAATACCTTCTTAATAAAACCGTCTGCCGCCTCAAAGATATCCAGGACCTGATCCTCGACACCGGCATCGGATCCTCTTCCTACTCCATGATCGAGCAGGGCAGGATCGACTACATCCTCAAGGCCGACCCGGAAGAGCGCCGCTTCCTTATCGAAGAAGCCGCCGGGATCGCCAAGTACAAAACTAAAAAAGACGAATCCATCCGCAAGCTCGAACGAACGGAAGACAATCTCAAACGGCTTCAGGATATCGTTTTTGAGGTCCAGAAGAACATTCAGTACGCCGAACGCCAAGCCAAGCGCGCGGAACGCTACAAGTTGGAACTCGAACGGCTTAAAACTCTCGAGATCAAGCGCGCCTTTCAGGCCCAGCGCCAGATCGAACAGCAAAAGCAAGAGCTCACGCAAAGTTTTCAGTCTAAAAAAGAGGAACTTGCCACCCTCGATTCAAAACTCCAGTCCCAGCACCAAGCAATCGAAGACCAGGAATCCCGCGTTCGTGGGATCGGCCAGAGATGTCATGTTAAAGAAGGCGAGCGCTATCAGGCTCTCGCGCAGATCGAAACGAACGATCAAAAACTCCAATTCATCCGCGACAAGCGCGTCGAGCTTGCCCAACAGCGGGGCCAGCTGCTCCAGGAGCAGGACCAACTCCGTCAGTCGATCGAGGGGGCAGGAACCAAAAAAAATGAGCTCCAAGAGCTCCTGAGATCCCGAGCGAACGAAAGCTCTCAGGTCCAGGTCCGGCTGGAGGAAACAACCCGGAATCTTCAACGCCAGGAATCCCTGATCGCGGAAGCCAAAAATGCGCTGGAAACGGCCCGGAAAGAATTTTTTGCGGCCGCCCAAGCGACCGTCCAGGTCCGGAACGAATTTCACCGCACGAAAGCCCTTGTTGAGAATCTTGAGGCTCAGTCCCGTCGCGAAAGCGCTAATGGGAGCCGGCTTTCCGAACAAAAGACTGCTTGGGAGGAAAAACTTAGAAGCTGTATCCAGACACTCGAAAGCGCCAATGCCGGCCTTCAGAATACGCTTAGCAGTCATCAAGGGCTTCGCGCCACAACGCATGCTTTTGAACATGAACTTTCAGAATTGCAGAAAAGCGCTCAGGAACTTCGACTTGAGCTTCGCGAAAAAGAATCCCGTCTTCACACTCTTTCAGAAATGGAAGGCTCCAGTTCCTCGGCTTTTCAGGAATTCTTGAGTGAAGCGACCCAGCAAGTTCCGGGACTGGTTCGGAGCCTCCAGGAGATCGTCAAGATCCGGGAGGGTTATGAGTGGGCCATCGATGTGGCCCTGGGGCAATTCGCCCGGTCCTTGGTCGCGGGAGATGTGGCCACGATCCGCACGCTCGTGGATCGTCTGAACAGCAAACGATCCCTTGCAACGGGGATCTTCCTGAAACAACCCATTCCTTTTTTGCAGGACGCCTCTCAGGTTTATGCTTCGCTCGGGTTTCGACCGCTTTCCGAATTCGTGCAGATCGAATCCGGCTACGAGTCTATCCTGGGGAATGTTTTTGTAGCCGATTCTTTTCCCCTCCATGAACTTGAAACTCTTCTGAGCACGCCTGGTTCCGCGAACCTTGTTTCCCGGGACGGTCTTTTTTTAAGCTCCGATCGAAGGCTTTTTTTCTGGAACGATCAAAGCCGGGCGCAGTTTTTCTTTTCAAAGGATGCTGAAACCTCCAAGATCCGTGAAGAGATCGCCGCCTTGACCCTCCAGGTCCAGGAAAAAGAAGCAAAGACCGGGGTTCTTGAGAGCGAGCTTACGGGGCTCCGTGCGCAAGGCCTTCAGGCTGATGAGCAAAAGACCCTAACCCTCCTCGAAAAAGAATCTTTGGAGAGTGAAAAAAAGAATATCGAAGAACGGTTGGAAGGGCTGCAAAATGAAAGCGAGCTTTCAGTCGCAGAGATCCGGAACCTGACCCAGGAACTTGAGCAAGCGCGTCTTCTTCAGGAGCAATCCCGGATCTCGCTCGTCCAAAAAGAGCAGGAAGAAGTGAAGGTTTCGGAACTCCAGCGACAAAAAGAAAAAGATCTCGAGCAAAGTCTGAGTTCCCGCGACGAGATCCTCGGAGTTCTTCGTCTATGCCAAACCCAGTCTGAGCAATTCCATCAGGAGATCCGCCATCACGAGGAGTCCCTCCGTCTTGTCGAACAGCACACGCAAAAAGATCTCGAGCGGCAGGCGTTCCTGGAACAAGGCAAAGAACGGATCGCCTCCAAGGAACAGGAGCTTGACCAAGAGGAAGTTGTCTGTGCCCGCCTCGGGGAAGAACACCAGCAAAGACTTCATGCCGTGAATGTCGAGCTGGAACTGCTCCACAAAGATCAACGGCAACAGGAAGAGTCGCTGTCGGGTCTGCGTCATTCGCTCGATCAGATGCTCCATGCCCAGAAGCTGCTCCAGGATGAGGAGCACCAAATATCGCTTCAGCAAATGGATCTCGACTACCAGCTCAAGAATGTGGGGGAACGGCTGCTCCAGCGCTATCGCTTAAATCTTTCAGAGCTTAATAGTCAGGACTATGTTTTTACGGAGGAAGAGTTGGCGACTGCGGAGGAGACCATCACCGCGCTCCAGACCAAAGTCGACTCTCTCGGCACGGTCAATCTGCTTGCGATCGAGGAATATCAGGAGCTCAAGCAGCGCTATGATTTTCTCCTTGCCCAGCAAAAAGATCTTGAGGACGCGCGGAATTCTCTTATGGAAGCCATCCGCAAGATCAACCAGACCACCAAACAGCTTTTCGAGGATACCTTCAAACAGGTCCAGGAAACCTTCAAGCAATACTACCAGATCCTTTTCCGCGGCGGGGAAGCGCGGATCTTTTTGATCGATGAAGCGCATCCGCTCGAGTCGGGGATCGATATCGTGGTCCGGCCTCCAGGGAAAAAACTCCAGAGCATGTCGCTTCTTTCAGGCGGCGAAAAAGCCCTTACCGCCGTGGCGCTCCTTTTTGCGCTTTTCAAGATCAAACCCTCGCCCTTCTGTCTTTTAGACGAGATCGATGCTCCGCTTGATGAGGCTAATATTGACCGCTTTTTGGCCGTGTTGAATACCTTCATCGATCAGTCGCAATTCATCATCATCACGCACAACCGCAAAACGATCGCCATGGGAAATTCTCTCTACGGCGTCACGATGGAAGAGCCCGGCATTTCCAAGATCGTCTCCGTGAAGGTGCGTTCCGGAGAAGAATCCCTTCCGGGCGAATCCCTCCACCCGAAGGTTGCCGCCGAACTTGCGGCGGACGCCTCGAAAGCGGAAACCACGGACACCGTCAGCGCTTGAGCATTCCGAACTTTCTGACCCTTTTCAGGATCCTCCTCACTCCGGTTTTTTTTATCACACTTATCTCCTACACCCCCGAAAACGAATGGCTTCGCCTCGTCGCCCTGGGGATCTTCGCTGTCGCGGCACTGACGGACGCGTTGGACGGCCTTTTGGCTCGCTTCCTCAAGCAACGGACAGAGCTTGGACAAATGCTCGATCCTTTGGCGGACAAGATCCTGCTCCTGAGCGCTTATATCGGCCTGCTCTTTGTCCCGACGATCCCTTTTAGACCGCCGCTTTGGATCACCGTTACGATCATCTTCCGGGATCTGATCCTCCTCTTTGGTTTTTTTACGCTTCACTTTGCGGCCGTCAAGATCGAGGTGTTGCCGAACCTGTGGGGGAAATGGACCACCGCGTCGCAAATGCTTCTTCTGTGCTTCATCCTCATCGAATGGCCCGTGGCCGTGCCTCTGGCCTATGTCACCGTGGCTTTCACCATTATTTCCGGCATTGTCTATATCATGCGAGGCCTTAAGTTCCTCCAATGATGACCTTCATCTTTATCCTTCTGGCTTATCTCCTGGGATCCATTCCTTTCGGTCTGATCGCGGGATTCAAGGTTAAAGGCCTTGATCTCCGGGAGCACGGCAGTAAAAACATCGGGGCAACGAATGTCTTCCGGGTCGTTGGAAAGAAATGGGGGATCGCGGTCCTTTTGTTGGATGCCCTGAAGGGCTATGCCGCCTGCATGCTTCCGGTCGTTTTCGGTCAGCCACTGACCACTCCATTCCAGATCCTGTTTGGCGTTACCGCGATCCTCGGACACACTTTTTCCGTCTGGCTCAAATTCAAAGGAGGAAAGGGCGTGGCAACCTCCTTGGGGGTTTTCTTAGCCATTGCCTGGATGCCGACGCTCATTACCTTTGGGCTCTGGGCTCTCTGCTTCGCGATCACACATATCATCTCGATCTCTTCGCTTCTGGCAGCCTTGATCTTTCCGGTCATGATCCTCTGGCGCTACGCGGGAGCCCCGGATCTCAAATTGCTTCTCCCGATAAGCCTCGCGCTGACCGCTTTCATCTTCTACACCCATCGCGCGAACATCCAGCGCCTCCACCAAGGCTCCGAGAAGAAACTTTTTTAAGTATTCCTTGACAATTAATTATAATCATATATTATTTCCTTTATAGTAATATTCTAAAGACCCTCCCCCTCTGAAATTGTCTTTACAGAAGGGGGGATGGCCGATAGAATTTCAAAACTTAAGTCTTCGTATTCCTAAAGGAGAAAGATCATGAGCGAACGAAAAAAATCAGAAAAGCCCGCCGCAACCGAAGTGAAGAAATCCACCGAAAAACAGAAAGCTCTCGAACTTACGCTGCTTCAGATCGAAAAACAGTTCGGGAAGGGAACGATCATGAAGCTTGGCGATTCGCATCATGAGAATGTTCCGGCGCTTCCCACGGGAGCTCTGAGCCTGGATATTGCCACCGGCATCGGCGGGATCCCGCGCGGCCGAATTGTCGAGATCTACGGCCCCGAATCCAGCGGCAAAACCACGCTCACGCTCAATATCATTGCCCGCATCCAATCGACGGGCGGAGTCGCGGCCTTCATCGATGCGGAGCATGCCTTGGACCCCCAATACGCCCAGAAAATCGGCGTCAAAGTCGACGAGCTCCTCATCTCGCAACCCGATTCAGGAGAACAAGCCCTTCAGATCGCGGAAATGCTTGTGCGCTCGAACGCGGTCGATCTGATCGTTGTCGATTCTGTCGCGGCGCTGGTTCCGCGCGCGGAGATCGAAGGGGAGATGGGACAATCGCAGATGGGCCTTCAGGCGCGTTTGATGTCCCAGGCGATGCGAAAACTCACTGCGATCATTTGCAAGTCCAAGACCTGTATTATTTTCATCAATCAGCTTCGCGAGAAGATCGGCGTGATGTTCGGGAACCCCGAGACGACTCCGGGCGGCAAGGCCTTGAAGTTCTATGCCTCCATGCGCCTTGATATCCGGCGGATCGCTTCCTTGAAAAAAGGCGATGTCGTGATCGGAAACCGCGTACGCGTGAAAGTCGTCAAAAACAAGGTGGCAGCTCCGTTCCGGCAGGCGGAATTCGATATTCTTTTTGAAGAGGGTATTTCGCGTTCCTCCAATGTCGTAGAACTCGGAACACAATATCAGGTGATCGATAAGTCCGGGACCTGGCTTGCTTACAATGATCAGAAGCTGGGACAGGGCAAAGATGCGGCGCGGATCTTTTTGAAAGAGAACAAGAAGCTCCTGGAAGAGATCGAGCTGAAGATCCTGGAAAAGGTCGCCGCCGGGGAAAGTGCGGTTGTCGGCGCGGCCGCCGAATAGTCCTCGCAAAAAGCTTCTTTTTGAGAAGACGGCTCTTTTCCCTTTTGAATTTCAAAAGGTATCGGAACCGTCTTTTCTCATCCATTCTCGCCTGAGGCTTTTCTCGAATGACAGGCAAGGGTCGCCCCAATTTCAGGCTCTTTTAACTTGATGAGAATTGGGACTATGGACAATAATCTGGCTGATGAACAGACCAAGCAGGCGTTTATTACCTGTCTGAGATTGCTTGCCGCAAGTCCCAAGAGCGGGCACGAACTCAAAAAAAAGCTCTCGGGCAAAGGATATGCCCCGGAAGTCATTAAGCAGGTCTTGACCGAGCTTATGACGCAGGGCATTCTGGACGATACAGCATTCGCCAAAGATCTCATGACCCGCCTGACGATCGGCAAGGCCGCCGGCCGGCACAGGATCGCGTTCGAATTGAAACGGCACGGGATCTCAAAAAAGATCCGCGAAGATCTTCTTGAGGGAATTTCCGAAGGGGATGAAACCCTGCGAGCCTTGGAGCAAGCCCGGCTCAAATGGTCCGGCTGGTCCAAGTTGGAGCCTCAGAAACGAAAAAAACGCCTTTATGATTTTTTAGTCAGGAAAGGATACGATTTTCAGATCGTTCAGGACATTCTGCAAAAGCTTTCCAGCGAACCCGCGGACGATGAGATCTAGAAAAAAATGAAAACAGCCACGAACGACCTCCGAAAAGCTTTCCTGGATTTCTTTTCTTCCAAGGGACACACCGTCGTTGGAAGCGACTCGCTCGTTCCTCAGAACGATCCGTCCCTGCTCTTTACCGGAGCCGGGATGAACCAGTTCAAGGAGTACTTCCTGGGGGTCAAAAAAGACCTCAGAAGGGCCACAACAAGTCAAAAATGCCTCAGGACGGGCGATCTTGACGAGGTGGGACGAACGCCTTTCCACCACTCCTTTTTTGAGATGCTGGGCAACTTTTCATTTGGGGACTATTTTAAAAAAGAAGCTATCACTTGGGCGTGGGAATTCCTGACCCAGACGCTTTCTATTCCCAAGGAACGGCTCCGCATCACGGTCCATGAAAAAGATACGGAGGCCTTTGAGATCTGGCACAAGACGATCGGCCTGCCCAAGGAGTGGATCTATCTTTGCGGCGATAAATCGAATTTCTGGCCGGCCAATGCGCCCAAGGACGGTCCCAACGGCCCTTGCGGACCCTGCTCCGAGATCTATTTTGATCAGAATCCTTCCATCCAAGGAACTCCTGTTGATGATTCCGGAAAGTTTGCGGAGATATGGAACCTCGTTTTTACTCAGTATGATCGTCAGGAAGGAGGGAAACTCGTTCCGCTTGCTAATAAGAACATTGATACCGGGATGGGACTCGAACGCCTCGCCTGCGTTCTGCAGGGAAAAGCGTCCAACTTTGAGATCGATATTTTTCTTCCGATCCACGAGGCGATCCTGAAAGCCTTGGGGCTTGATCCCAAAAATGTTCCGCAAAAACAGCTTTATTGCATCTCCGATCATCTTCGGGCGGCCGTTTTTTCCATCGCGGACGGGGTCGTGCCTTCCAACGAGGGCCGCGGCTATGTGATCCGCAAACTCATCCGCCGCGCCATCTGGCAAGCCCATCAATTGATGCCGAAACAAAAACTGGCCAAACCCTTCCTGTTCAAAGCCGTCCCCGCGGTCCTAACAGTCATGGGGGAAGCCTACCCGGAACTCCGGGACGCGGGAGAGAATATCCGCATGGTCCTGTCCCAGGAAGAAGAACGATTCTTGAAGACGCTGGAAGAGGGGCTCCGGATACTCAAAACACAGCTTGCTGGCTATTCCAAAAACGGCATCCATACCGTTCCTGCGGCCACTGTTTTCGAACTTTATGACACTTACGGCTTTCCCGAAGAACTCACGCGCGCTATTTCGGAGGCTGAGGGTTTTCAGATCGACCGCAAGGGCTTTGAAAGGCTGATGGAAGATCAGCGCAACCGCTCCAAAGAGGGGAGCAAGATCTCCGCGGAGATCTTCGCAAGCTCCGGGTTGGACAAGATCCCGTCCAGCGTTCCCGCGACTCAATTCCTCGGCTACGAGGCGCTGGAAGCAAAAGCCAGGATCCTGTGGCACCAGACAGAAGGCCGTCACGCCACCGTCATTCTCGACCAAACACCTTTTTATGCGGAAAGCGGCGGACAAGTCGGAGATCAAGGAGTTATCGAAGGTCAAGGCTTCAAGCTCAAGATCCTTGATACCAAGAAGCTCGACAAATATTTCCTGCACCTCGGGGAAGTGATCGAGGGAGCCCTCAAAGACAATATTGCCGTGACCGCCTCCGTCGACCGTCCACTTCGCGAAAGCATTATGCGCAATCACACGGCCACGCATCTGCTGCACGCGGCCCTCCGGGCCACACTGGGAAGTTCCGTACGGCAGCTTGGGTCCCTTGTCGCGCCGGACCGCCTGCGTTTTGACTTCTCCTTCGGCCGTTCTGTAACTCTTGAAGAACTCCGCGCCATCGAAAAGGCTGCTAATGAGCAGAT
>CAZGCC010000007.1:0-764 GCA_964524195.1 uncultured bacterium
ATCATGACAGTCCCAAACAACCCTTAAATTTACAAAGAGGTTTGGGGCAGTTTTGCCCAATCCAAAACTACGACGCTGTTCCGGCCTGGAGAAAGCCGTCTACCGCGTCGCAGCTTCTTTCATCCCTTTTTCTCGATCTTTTCCCAGGTATCACGCAAGGTCACCGTGCGGTTGAAAACAGGCTGTCCGGATTTGGAATCAATGGGATCCACGAAAAAATAGCCAAGCCGTTCAAACTGGAACCTTTCGCCGGGTTTCGCGTTTTTCAGGCTGGGCTCAAGAAATGCCGAGGGAACCACCTCGAGTGATTTGGGATTCAAATTCACAAAAATGTCCTTTCCCTCCGGCACATCGGACGGATCTTTCGCGGCGAACAGATGGTCATAAAGCCGCACTTCGGCCCTAAGCGCGTGTTTGGCCGAAACCCAGTGGATCGTGCCCTTGACCTTCCGGCCGTCCGGAGGATTATTGCCTCCGCGGGTCTCGGGATCATGCGTACAGTGAAGTTCCGTGATCTTGCCGGATGCGTCCTTGATCATCTTTTCACAGCGGATAAAATAACCATAACGAAGGCGCACTTCCCCGCCTGGAACAAGCCGGAAGAATTTTTTGGGCGCATCTTCGCGAAAATCTTCCCTCTCGATATAAAGCTCGCGGGAGAACGGAAGCTTTCTCGAACCCGCAGCAGGATCCTCGGGATTATTCACCGCTTCAATTTCTTCAACCTCTTCTTCTGGATAATTCGTGATCACGACCTTGAGAGG
>CAZGCC010000007.1:774-1441 GCA_964524195.1 uncultured bacterium
CCTCACGGATCGAGTTTTCAAGAAGGACCATATCGATCGTGCTGTTAAATTTCGCGACGCCGATCTTGTCGCAGAAAGCGCGAATGGAGGAGGGCGTATAGCCCCGGCGGCGAAAACCCGAGATGGTCGGCATGCGCGGGTCATTCCATCCGGAGACGATCTTCTGCTGGACCAGTTTCAGAAGGATCCGCTTGCTCAGGAGCGTGTGGGTAAGATTGAGCCGCGCAAACTCGATCTGTTGGGGGTGATGAATGCCGAGCTGGTCGAGCACCCAGTCATAAAGCGGCCGATTGTTCTCAAACTCCAGCGTACAGATGGAATGCGTGATCCCCTCGATCGAGTCTGAAATGCAATGCGTGAAATCATACATCGGATAAATGCACCACGTGTCGCCCGTGCGATGATGCGACGCCTTGCGAATCCGGTAAATCGTCGGATCGCGCATGACCATATTCGGCGACGCCATATCGATTTTCGCGCGCAACACGCGGCTGCCGTCCGGGAATTCGCCGTTTTTCATCCGCACGAAGAGATCGAGATTCTCCTGCACCGACCGCTTGCGATAGGGGCTGTCTTTGCCGGGCTGCGTCAACGTGCCGCGATATTCGCGGATTTCCTCGGCCGTCAAATCATCGACGTAGGCTTTGCCTTTTCTGAGCAGTTGCAG
>CAZGCC010000007.1:1451-33791 GCA_964524195.1 uncultured bacterium
CTTTCTTGATCCGGTAGATCGTGGGATCGCGCATCGTGATGTTCGGAGATGCCATATCGATCTTCGCGCGAAGCACCCGGGAACCCTCTTCAAATTCGCCTTTTCGCATCCGCTCAAAAAGATCCAGGTTCTCCTCGACCGTTCGATCGCGATAAGGACTGCTCTTTCCCGGCTCCGTAAAAGTTCCGCGATACTGCCGTTGCTCGTCCGGGCTCAGATCGCAGACATAGGCTTTTCCCTTTTTTATAAGAGTGATGGCATGTTGATGAAGCTGATCGAAATAGTCGGAGGCATAATACTCACGATCTTCCCAGTCAAATCCGAGCCAATGGACATCCTCGCGAATGGAGTCCACATATTCGACTTCTTCTTTTTCGGGATTCGTGTCATCAAAGCGGAGGTTGCAGAGGCCTTTGTAGTCGCGGGCGATGCCGAAGCTAATGCAAATAGCTTTCGCGTGACCAATATGAAGATAACCGTTCGGTTCGGGAGGAAACCGTGTATGCACGCGGCCGCCATTCTTGCCGCTCGCAAGATCGGCGTCTACGATGTCGCGGATGAAATTAGAAGGAGTCTTGGGTGTTTCCATGATTTCGGATTATACCAAAAGGAAGGCTCTCCTAGGCAAGAAAGGATTGAAGCCGCTTGAGACAAACTTCTTTACCCAAAAGGCTCATCAGCTCAAAAATGCCGGGGCTTGCGGTTCCTCCCGTGAGAACGAACCGGAGGGGATGGATGATATCTTTGGGTTTCAGACCCGCGGCTTCGGCCACCTGTTTTGTCTTTTGATCCAGGACCTGAGTGTCTTCAAAATCGCCGAGATCGTTCAGAACTTCTTGTAATTGCCCAAGCAGCTCCATCGCAACCGCATTGCCCTTGATCTCTGCGATCATGGCGGCATCCTTATACTCCGGCTCTGAAAAACAATAGGAAGCCTGAACTTTGAGTTCTCCATAGGTCTGAATCCGTGGCCTGTAGAGAGTGATGAGTTTGCGCCATTTCTCTTCCGGCATCGGATCGATCCTGCTTTTCCAGAACTCCGTGATCTGTTTTTCATAGTCCTCGCCGGGGATCGCGCGGATGTGCTGGCCGTTCACCCAGAGAAGTTTTTCGGGATTGAATTGGGCATTGGATTTGATCACGCGCTTAAGTGAAAATTGCTTTACAAGTTCCGGGAGCGAGAAAATCTCCTGCGGCGTCCCCGGATTCCATCCCAAGAGAGCCAGATAATTAACGAGCCCTTGCGGGAGAAACCCTTGATTGCGATATTCCGATACCGCGACCGCGCCGTGGCGTTTGGAAAGCGGTGTGCCGTCCGAACCAAAAATAAGCGGCAGATGCGCGTATTTCGGCGGCTTCCAGCCCATGGCCTGTTGCAACAGAATATGCCGCGGGGTATTGGGGAGATGATCCTCCCCGCGGATCGCATGAGTGATCCCCATATCATGATCGTCCACGATCACGGCGAGATGAAAAACCGGATACCCGTCCGACTTCATAATGATGAGATCTTCGAATTCCTTTGAGTCGTAGGTCACTTCCCCGCGGATGATGTCGTAGACCTTGACCTCGGTCTTGGGGATCTTGAATTTAACGGCCCCTTCAAATTCATAAGCAAGACCTTTGGCGAGCAGCTCTTTGACAACTTCGCGATACCGCTCAAGCCGCTTGCTCTGATGGACCAGATCCTCATCCCAATCAAGACCGAGCCACCGCAAAGACCCAAGGATCTCCTGCTCAAATTCGGGCGTGGATCGTTGGCGGTCTGTGTCTTCGATGCGAAGGAGGAATTTGCCGCCTTGCTGGCGGGCATAGAGATAATTAAAGAGAGCGGTACGAACGCCGCCGATATGAAGATACCCTGTTGGCGAAGGAGCGAACCGGACCCGGATGTCAGACATGGTTTATGATCTCAAATTTCGGATTTACTTACGATGCGGATAACAGATTTGACACGATCCAGATCCAGGGGTTTACGCAAGCAGACCATGGCCCCCATTTTCAGGATATCTTTTTCTTTGGCTTCGGGCAAGAAACCCGAGATCAAGGCCACCGGGACCTGACTGAAATGGCGGATGCGCTCCAGGACCTTTTTCCCGTCCATGACGGGCATCGCGGAATCAAGAAAAACAAGATTGTAATGGTTCGACTGGATCTTCTGAAGGCCTTCCTTGCCGGTCACGGCCCAATCAACCTCGTAGCCCTCCTGTTCGAGGGTCTCGCGGAATTCCTCACAGATCATTTTTTCGTCATCGACGATCAATAGCTTAACGATAGTTCACCCCGCAGGAGACAGAAGTGTTTTTATTCAAAACCAGGGAATTTGAAATTTTCCCTGAGCGTCTCAAGATAACTCCGCTTGGAGCTCTTCACCAGAGAGAGCGGCATATGAAAGCGGGTCACTTCGACACTATAGCTATCGTCGATTTCGATCTTTTCTTGACCATCGGCGGTCAGGAGGGCCTTTTCGTCGGGGTTTTCCGTGCGGATGCGAATCGTGATCTTTTCGTCGGCACCGATCACCAGAGCGCGAAGATTCAGGGCATGGGGGCATATCGGCGTAATAAGGACCGCTTCGATCTTCGGATGCACGATCGCGCCGCCCGCGGAAAGCGAATAAGCCGTCGAACCGGTCGGAGAGGCGATCACGACGCCATCACCCCGGAAACTCGTGAACTTCTCCCCCGAGATCGTGACATCCAACTGCAGGATGCGGGCCAGACCTTCACGGCTGATCACAATATCATTTAACGCGATGAATCGCCGGTCCTGATCAGCCTTCTTGCTTTTCGCGGTGCAGGAAAGCATCAGCCGGTTCTCGACCGCCGGCTTCTCAAGAAGATAGGCATTCAACTCTTCGAAAACTTCTTCGGCTTTAGCTTCGGTCAGAAATCCAAGCTTCCCGAAATTCACGCCCAGGATCGGCACGACACGGCTTTTCATGCGGCTCACGACCGAAAGAATGGTCCCATCCCCGCCAAGACACACCAGAAGCGTTGAATGCTCGATCAATTCATCGAGAGAAGTCCCGATAGAGTCCTGCACAGGAATGTCCCGCTTCGCGAGCCAATCCTTCAGCTTCGCGCAAAGCTCCTGCGCCCCTTTTTTCTTCTGATTGACGACGATCCCGATCTTCTCCATACACTCACACCTCCGTACGACTCATTCTAGACGCCCGCCTCCGGCTCTTCAAGAATAGAATCGGGGGGGGTCTCATTGCACCCTAATCGTTTGCCCCGAAAATTCAACGCGCTGCCCTTTTAAGATTTTGCAGGCTTTGCGCATTTCAATATTGCCATCGACCCTGACTTCTCCCTGGGCTACGGCAAATTTCGCGGCTCCCCCGCTGTCGCAAAGCCCGGCCACTTTGAGAAGTTTATAAAGCTCGATAAATTCCGCATGGAGCTCGAAAGGGATCTCCTGCATCGCAGACCTCTTTAGGGGTGAACCCGGTTAAGCTCTTTGAGGACCGCAGCCGCGATCTTCTCGGG
This sequence comes from uncultured bacterium, assembly GCA_964524195.1. Taxonomy (GTDB): domain Bacteria; phylum Omnitrophota; class Omnitrophia; order Omnitrophales; family Aquincolibacteriaceae; genus Aquincolibacterium. The sequence goes on from CAZGCC010000007.1 coordinate 4,943, forward strand.
AGAAAGACCGAATTCGTCCAGCTGGGCATCGCGGGAGCCGTGCTCAATGAATTCGTCGGGAAGAGCAAAACGCTTGACCGGAACATTGCGGATATTTTTTTCTTCGAGGAACTCCAGCACCCGGGAACCAAATCCGCCCGTGCCAACATGTTCTTCTAAAGTAAAAAGGGCTTTCGTTCGCTTGAGAGAATCCAGGATCAGCTGCTCATCCAACGGCCGCGCAAAGCGCATGTTCACGATCCTCGCCGAAACGCCTTCCTTTTCAAGAAGCGCGCGGGCCTTGCAAGCCGTCTCCACCATGCTCCCGAGCGCCAGAAGAGTTACATCATCCCCGTCAAAAAGCACTTCGCCTTCGCCCACTTCAAAACTCTTCTTTGGAAAAGCGTCGAATACTTTGGGAATATTCGCGCGCGGATAACGGATCGCAAAAACAGAGGGGTGGCTTAACCCGAGTTCCATCATTTTTTCCATTTCATATTCATCGACCGGAGAAGCGAGGACGATCCCGGGAACAGAACCCAAAAACGCGAGATCGAAGATCCCCTGATGCGTGGCTCCGTCGGCGCCGACAAGGCCCGCGCGATCGATCCCGATCACGATACTCTGTCTCTGAAGCGCGACATCGTGCATGATCGAATCATGCGCCCGCTGAAGGAATGAAGAATAGACCGCCACAACGGGTTTCAGCCCGCCCCGGGCAAGCGCGCCGGCAAAAGATACCGCATGTTGTTCCGCGATCCCGACATCGAAGAACCGTTCCGGGAATTCTTTCTGGAATTGCGCCAGTCCCGTTCCCGACGGCATGGCGGCAGTGATCGCGACCACTTTCGGATTTCGACGGGCAAGCTTGGAAATGGCGTCCGCAAAGGCTTGCGTGTAAGAAACGCTGGCACTTTCGTTTTTCGAAACAGCCGCTTCTATTTTTTCTCCGGTCTTCACATTAAAAGGCGTCACCCCATGACCCTTTTCCAGATCTTTTTCGGTATAATCGCATCCCTTCCCCTTCCGGGTGATGACATGAAGCAGACTGCAGGTGTTCAGGGCTAGCACATCCTGTAGTGTTTTGACCATCCCAACCAGATTATGCCCGTCGACGGGCCCGAAATAGCGGAACCCGAGCTCTTCAAAAAGGATGCCGGGCACAAACAGATGCTTCATGCCTTCCAGGGATACATTCGAGAATTTTTTGAGACGCGGAAAGCGGCTGAGCTGCTTGTCCACTTCTCCGCGGATGCGGTTATAAATCGGATTTGTGATAACGCGATTGAGGTAACGACTCATCCCCCCCACATTCTTCGCGATGGACATTTCGTTATCGTTCAAAATGATAAGCATGTTCTTCTTAAGATGTCCCGCGCTATTCAAGGCCTCAAATGAAAGGCCGGCCGTCATCGCTCCGTCCCCGACCACAGCCACCACTTTCTCATTACCCTTCTTGATATCCCGCGCGGCAGCAAGCCCCAGAGCTTGCGCGATCGCCGTCCCGGCGTGACCGACGATGAAAGGATCATGAACGCTTTCCCAGGGAGCGGGAAAACCGCTTAAGCCGCCCGGTTGGCGCAAGGTATGCATCCGGTCCTTACGGCCGGTGATCATTTTGTGAACATAAGCCTGATGCCCGACATCCCAGCAGATCTTATCTTCCGGAGAGTTCAGGACATAATGGAGAGCGATCGAAAGCTCCAGAACACCGAGGCTTGCGCCCAGATGCCCGCCGGTTTTGGCCACAGATTCGATCAAAAATTGGCGGTATTCTTCGGCGACCTCGGAAAGTTTTTCCAGAGGCACTTTCTTCAGATCCGCGGGTCCTTTGATCTTGTCGATCCATTTCACTTCCATAGATCAGTCCGGTATCCTTTGGGCTAAAAAATCAGCTAAAAAAATAAGCGGCTTCGCCTTGGCGCCAAAACTTCTTACCGCCGCTTTCGAGTCCGCGATCAACCGTTTGGCTTTCGTGACCGCTTGCGTCTTGCTCATAATGTGGCAGTAGCCGTCTTGGTCTAAAATGTCATCCACGACCTGGAAGGCCAATCCCAGACATTCGCCGTAGAGAGCCATCTTTTTTATTTCCCCCGAAGTCGCCCCTGCGGCAATAGCGCCCGCCACGGCGCTTACACGGATCAAAGCTCCGGTCTTTTGCCGGCTAATTAAATCATGCCCCGATAATGTTTTCTTTTGGGCCGAGGACTCCAGATCCGCGACTTGTCCTCCGATCATACCATGCACCCCCGCAGCCGTCGATATTTCGCGCAGGATCCGGACCGCCTTCGCTTCAGGTTTGATCCCCGAGATCCATTCGAACGCAAGGGTCAGAAGCGCATCCCCCGCAAGGATCGCATTTGCTTCGCCGAATTTTTTGTGGCAGGTGGGTTTCCCGCGCCGCAGGTCATCATTATCCAGCGCCGGAAGATCATCATGCACGAGCGAATAAGTATGGATCAGTTCGACCGCAAGCGCTCCCAGAATGGCTTCCCGAGATTTGCCACCGCAGGCCTCACAAACGCTCAGCGCCAGGACCGGACGGAACCTTTTTCCTCCCGTGAACGCCGCATACTGCATGGCTTTATGAATACTGAGCGGGCGCGCCTCCCCGGATCTCAAAAGGCTCCTCAGTTTTTTCTCAATAAGGGGCAAATGGCGCTTAAAGAATTTTTCGTAACTCGGGTTTCGCGCTTTCATGGGTCTAATTTTCGCCTTCTTCGGAGGAAGCATTTTTCTTTTTCTTAGCTTTCGTAACCCCGCGCGACGGTTCGTCGATTTCAAAGGGCTCTTTTTTCAAAGATCCGTCAAGCATCCGGGTAAGAACCTCGATCTTTTTTTCAGCATCCGTCAATTTTGTCTGACATGCCCGCACGAGCGCCACGCCTTCTTCATATTTCTTGAGCGCCTGGTCGAGCGTCAGCTCCCCGCTCTCCATGGCTCCTACGATCTTTTCAAGGTCTTCAAGCGCTTTTTCGAACTGGAATTTTTCGGTCATTGTTTTCTCCTCTTATCCTTCGACTTTTAAAACTTTTGAGACGATGGCACCTTGATGGAGCCGCGTCCGGATCGTTTCCCCCGGAGCGATCTGCTGGGAATTTTTGATGATTTCATTTTTCTCATTAAAACTTACGGAATAACCGCGCTCAAGGATCGCGAGCGGACTCAGCGCGCTCAACCGGCCCGTTACGCCCTGAAAGGATTGGCTTCGGGAAGTCATAAAACCCGTCAGGCAACTTTCCATCCGCCGTCCCCATTCATCGACCCGGCCCGTGAACTGCTCCAGAAGATAACGGGGTTGACGGAATGCATGGCTTGAGCGAAGCGCCTCAAGCTTCTCTTCGAGCATTTCCCATTGTCCTGCCATTGCGCGGCCGATCCTCTCGCCCAGACCCGCGATCTTACTCTCCAACTCAAGACGGCTTGAAACCACAAGTTCGGCGGCGGCTGAAGGCGTTGGAGCACGCAAGTCTGCCACAAAATCACAGATCGTCCAGTCGGTTTCATGCCCCACGGCAGAAATGACGGGGATCCGGGACCCGAAGACCGCGCGAGCCACGGCCTCCTCGTTAAAAGCCCACAGGTCCTCAAGACTCCCGCCCCCGCGTCCCACGATCAGCACCTCGGCCTCCGATTGTTGGTTCATCGCTTCGATGGCCGCCGCGATCTCATCGGCAGAACCTTCACCTTGCACTTTGACAGGATGAATCAGAATATGCGTTCCTCCGAAACGGCGGTTCACAACATTGAGAATGTCATGGATCGCGGCTCCGGTGGGCGAGGTAATGATCCCCACCGTTTTCGGAAATCGCGGAATAGGCCGTTTCCTTTCTCCGAGGAATAACCCCTCTTTTTCAAGCCGCTCTTTCAGTTGCTGGAACGCGAGCTGAAGCGCCCCCAAGCCCTGCGGTTCCACGCGCTCGATATAAAGCTGATACTGGCCGCGCGCTTCATAGACAGAAACCCGGCAGAATGCGAGCACCTTAAGACCGTCTTTGAGTTCGAACTTGAGACTTCGTTGATACTGGCTGAAAAAAGCCGCTGAGATCTGCGCCGAATCATCCTTAAGCGTGAGGTAGATATGTCCGGAACTGTGGCGCTTGAAATTCGAGATCTCCCCCTCGACCCACACCCCGGAGAACCGGGACTCCAGAAGCAACCGGGCCTGGCGGTTCAGTTGGCTGATGGTGTAGATCCTTCGACCATCCCTCAAAGAGTCGAACGACAACTTTTTTTCTTCGATCTCCATCGATGCCCCTATTAGCTGTCAGTCTGTAATTACTTTATCTACGCTCATATCATGCTTTTTCATGGGAACTTTTTTGACAAGCTGTTCCCGAAAACATAAACCGATCTTGGGAACGCTGCTCGCTTTCCGGAGAAACCTGTCGTAATAACCCGCGCCACGGCCGAGCCGTCCGCCCTGCCGGTCGAAGGCGACTCCCGGAACGATAATAAGATCCATTTTTGCCGCGGACCGTGATGGGCACGAAACCTTGGGCTCCATAATACCATAAGGCCCCTTGCGAAGATCCCCCGGGATCACGCGAACGAGCCGGAGCTTCATGCTTTTTTTGATGGGATCCGTCTGGGGAAGATAAACTTTCTTATCTTTCAATATTTTTTTCAGGAAAGGCTGCGTGACCACTTCCGGCGCAATCCCGCAATAAAGCGCAATATGAACGGCCTTCTCAAAAGAGGGGGCTTTGAGCAGTTTTTTAAAAATTTCCAGGCTCTTCGAACGGCGCAATCTAAAGGGGATTTTGTTTCTTTTTTTCAGGAGTTTCTCGCGAAGAAGGGATTTTGTCGACATGACCAGAACCTTTCAGAGCCCCGGCAGGAAGCTCTCAGACGGCGGCGGTCTTCTGCCGCTCAAACCGTGCGCGGTCCGTTTCAAGCTGTCTTTCTTTTTCATCAAGCGAGATCTGAAGCAAACGGAGACTTTCTTTTTCGCGATTCAGCTCCCGGAAGAATTTTTCGCGGTCGGCTTGAAAAGCCGCCTTTTGCGCTTCGAATGCCACCGAATCTATCAGGGATGCCCCTCCCGTTGTGTCCACGGGAAGGATCGGCGGGGTTTGTGCCGACGGAGGAATGTTCGCCTCCTTCAGCTTAGCGAAAAGCTCTTCCTTGAACTTTTCGAGCTGCTCCTCTTTTTCGCGGATCATCTGGATCTGCTGCTCGCGAACCGCTTCCCACTCCGCCTTTAGCTTATCCAGTTCTGATTTCGGCGCATCTTGCTGAACCTCTTGCGGAATCGTTTCCAGGACCTGCTCCAAAGCGCCCCCGAACGGGACCCAAACAAGAAAAAACAATATCCAGAGCCCCAGGAATCTGCTCATTTTCCGATCTTTCGCTTTCATCTTCCCTCGCTTCTTCGAATAGAAGAACATGCCCCCAGCATGAATCGAACATGCAACCCTCTCCTTAGGAAGGAGATGCTCTATCCAATTGAGCTATGGGGGCCTTTTTAGACCACAGACTGAAGACCATAGACCAAAACCCTGAAACACTCTTGCTGCAATCGCTGGTTTCCAGTCTATTGCCTCGTATTAATACTGGATCAAAGAAAAAATATCGTGTTTTTTAAGCTTCTCGCGCCCGTTCAGGAATCCCAGCTCGATCACAAAAGCGACCTTGGCCACTTTGCCACCGATGCTTTCCACGAGCTTGGCAGCAGCAGCAGCCGTGCCGCCTGTCGCTAAAAGATCATCCACGATCACGACTCTCTCGCCGCGCTTCACCGCATCCTGATGGATCTCGAGGATCTCCTGGCCATATTCCAGCGTGCAAGCGATCTGCTTCGTTTTCCAGGGAAGTTTTCCTTTTTTCCGGATTGGAATGAACCCAACCCCCAATTTCGTCGCAAGAGCCGTCCCAAAGATAAATCCCCGGGACTCGATCCCCACAACGGCGCTGACTTTCTTTCCTTTCAGGGACCGGGCCAAACGGGCAATGATCTCACGAAGGGACTTTGCGTTCTTGAGTAGCGGCGTGATATCCCGGAAAAGGATCCCCTTCTTCGGAAAATCAGGAATGCTTCGGACTTGGGCCTTCAGAGACTTCAGATCCATGAGAACTCCTTAAGTGTTTTCTACCGTTTTGAAAAAGAGGGCTATTAATGCGGAAGATAATTGTCGAACTTGTCACCTTCTAAGGCGAGCTGGGCGCGGATCTTTTTGAGCACCGAGCCTTCGATCTGACGAATGCGCTCGCGAGTGACTTTGAAATGGCACGCAACTTCCTCCAGCGTGTGAGGATCATGGTGATGCAGACCGAAGCGACGCGTGATCACTTCCCGCTCCCGGGCATCCAGAACACCGAGGATCTTGACGACCCTCTCGCTCTTGAGCACTTCCCCAACCTGGGCGTCCGGATTACTTTCTTCTTTATCTTCCAGCATATCGATCAGTTCAGCTGTTCCGTCAAGACTGAGCGGCGTGTTAAGAGAACTTGGACGGCTGACGATCGATTCGATCTCTTTAACCTTCGCGGCCGGGATCTCCAGGACTTTTGCGATCTCGCTTCGCGTCGGCATACGATTAAGCCGCTGCATCAGGGCGTCGCGCACGCGCCGCCATTTGGCAATGATGTCGTACATATAGACTGGAATGCGGATCGTCTTGCCCTGGTTGGAAAGAGAACGCATCAGGCCCTGTTTGATCCACCAGGAAGCATAGGTCGAAAAACGATAGCCTCGTTTTGGATCGAATTTTTCCACCGCACGCATGAGACCGATATTGCCTTCCTCCACAAGGTCCGAGAACGCGAGCCCCATATGCGCGTAACGTTTGGCGATAGCGATCACGAGGCGAAGATTCGAACGGATCATTTGCTGTCTGGCGATCTCCCCGTGCGCGCCCCCGGCCTGGACTTTCTCGGCAAGAGTGATCTCCTCTTCGGGGGTCAAAAGGGGGATATGCTCGATCTGGTCGAGATAGATCCGCATCGGCGTGCGATCGAGGGTTTGATCCATTCCGTCGTCCGCATGGGCATCCGCTTCTTCCTCCGCGCGCTCGCGCTGACGGCGATCCGTTCCTCCGTCTACTTTCAAAATATTCTCGGCCTCTTTTTGAAGTTCCTTTTCGCGGAGCAAAAGGGCTTCGGTAGCCGCGGAAGAGCTTTTAGATTTCCCGGAAGAATGGTTTTTGAGCCCTGCGGGCAGATGGATATGAGAAACGGAACGGGAACGCCTGGGGCGTCCCCGTCCTGTTTTCTTCTTTGAGCTGCGAGGCTTCGTCCTACGAACCGGACGGGCCTTTTTCTTTTTTCTCTTTTTACCTGCCAAGGATCAACTCCTTGAAAACCGTGCGCTTACTTTTTCTGGCGCAGCACCGCTTGAGCCGCCGCGAGTCTCGCGATCGGAACGCGGTACGGCGAGCAGCTGACATAGTTCATCCCGACCTTGTTGCAGAAAGCGATCGAGCTGGGATCCCCGCCATGTTCGCCACAAATGCCGACCTTCAGGTCCTTCTTTGTTTTACGGCCCTTTTCCACGGCAAGTTGAATCAGAAGACCGACGCCTTCTTCATCGATGGCCTGGAAGACATCCTTTTCATAGATGCCCTGGTCCAGATAGGCTCCCATAAAGGAACCGGAATCATCGCGCGAAAAACCGAGCGTCATCTGCGTAAGATCGTTCGTCCCGAAGGAGAAGAATTCTGCGATCTCCGCAACGCGGTCCGCCGTGAGGGCGGCGCGCGGCACTTCGATCATGGTCCCGATCATGTATTCGACTTTGGTTTTCTTTTCATCGAATACTTTGTTGATGGTCTCGACCGAGAGATCCTTCAGGATCTGGAGTTCTTTCTTCGTCCCCACGAGCGGGATCATGATCTCCGGAACGATCTTCATGCCTTTCTTTTTCAGGTTGCAAGCCGCTTCGATGATCGCGCGAACCTGCATGGCATAGATCTCGGGATAAGTGATCCCGAGACGGCAGCCGCGATGCCCGAGCATCGGGTTGAATTCATGAAGCGCCGAAACCTTTTGTTTCACGATCTCAACGGGCACCTTCATTACATCGGCCATTTCCTGCTGGTTGGCGTCTTCCTGAGGAAGGAACTCGTGAAGCGGCGGATCCAGAAGACGGATCGTCACAGGGAAACCCTTCATCGCCTCGAAGATCCCTTCGAAATCTCCGCGCTGCATCGGCAGGAGCTTCGCAAGGGCTTTCTCGCGACCGGCCGTGTCATTAGCGAGGATCATCTCGCGAACCGCGATGATACGATCGCCTTCAAAGAACATGTGCTCCGTGCGGCAAAGACCGATCCCTTCGGCGCCAAAACGGCGGGCCACTTCCGCGTCATGCGGCGTATCCCCGTTCGTCCGGACCTTAAGCTTGCGCGTTTCATCCGCCCACTTCATCAGGGTCGCGAAATCACCGGAAAGCCTGGATTCAATGGTATTGAGCTTGCCGAGATAGATCTGACCGAGACTGCCGTCAAGCGAAATATAATCTCCTTCTTTGACGACCGTCTTCCCAGCCGTGAACTGACGGGTCTTATAGTCGATCTGGATCTCGCTGACGCCGGCCACGCAGCATTTCCCCATCCCGCGGGCCACGACAGCCGCATGCGAGGTCATCCCACCGCGCGCGGTCAGAATTCCTTTGGCGACATTCATACCGCCGATATCTTCCGGCGAGGTTTCGACACGGACCAAGATCACCGCTTCGCCCTTTTTCGCCCATGCTTCGGCATCCTCGGCGGTGAACACGACTTTGCCCGTGGCCGCGCCCGGAGAAGCGGGCAATCCCTTGCCGATCACTTCTTTTTTCTGTTTCGGATCGAAGGTGGGATGGAGCAATTGATCCAGCTGTTTGGGATCCACTCTCAAAATGGCCTGGTCCCGGCTAAGCATTTTTTCTTTCACGAGCTCGACGGCGATACGAACGGCGGCCGCGGCGGTCCGCTTGCCGGTCCGCGTCTGAAGGATGTAGAGTTTCCCTTCCTGGATCGTGAATTCGATGTCCTGCATATCTTTGTAATGTTTTTCGAGGCGCAGCCGGAGCGCATCCAGTTGCTTGTAGACGACCGGCCACTTCTTGGCCAAGACATCGATCGGTTCCGGCGTGCGAATACCGGCTACGACATCTTCGCCCTGGGCGTTGATGAGATACTCACCGTAGAACTTGTTCTCACCGGTCGAAGGATTACGGGTAAAGCACACGCCCGTTCCGGAAGTCTCACCCATATTGCCGAATACCATAGCCTGAACATTCACGGCCGTACCCAGCAAGCCGCGGATCTCGTTGATCTGGCGGTATTTGAGGGCGCGCGGACAGTTCCAGGAATTGAACACCGCATTGACGGATTTTATGAGCTGATCGAAAGGATCCTGGGGAAATTCTTCGCCCGTATGGTCCTGATAGATCTTCTTGAACTGACGAACGACATCCTTAAGGTCGTTGGCATTCAGCTCGGCATCGGTTTTCACGCCGGCCTGCTGCTTTTTCTTTTCCAGCACATGTTCGAAATCATCGTGCGGCACTTCCATCACGACATCGCCGAACATCTGGATAAAACGGCGGTAGGAATCCCATGCGAACCGTTCGTTCTCGGTTTTCACGATGAGGCCCTGCACCACCTCGGAGTTGAGGCCGAGATTGAGCACGGTATCCATCATGCCCGGCATGGAAACCGCGGCGCCCGAACGCACGGAAACGAGAAGCGGATTGTTCCGGTCCCCGAATTTCAGCCCCATGGACTTTTCGAGCTTGGTGATATTCTCACGGACCTGATCTTCAAGACCGGTAGGCCATTTTTTGCCGTTCTTATAAAAAAGATCGCAAGTTTCGGTCGTGATCGTAAAACCAGCGGGCACAGGGATCCCGATATTGACCATTTCAGCAAGGTTCGCGCCTTTGCCGCCCAAGAGGCTTTTCATCTTGGCATCCCCTTCGGCTTTTCCGCTCCCGAAGAAATAAACGAATTTTGAACTTTTGGATTTAGACTTGGATTTTGTGGATTTCTTGCATGTTGCGGTACTCATAGTTGCTCCTTTTCACGGCTTGTTGATGTGATGTATTACGGTTAAAACTGTCTCCTCCGAAGAACCTTCAGGGGTCTTTAAAGAGGCTTGGTCCCAATACTTATCAATTTCAACGAAGTTGAAACTGGGGCCATCCTTGTCAACCTCCCAGAAATGAAGCCTCAGACAAGGATGGAAGAGCGCGGATTATATCACTCCTCATCGATTCTGGATAGTGCAGAAAGATCCGCGATCCCGCTCGTATAAAGACGGTTGATCCTGGACACAAGCGCCATCCTGTTCTCCCTCAGGCCCGCGTCTTCGGCATTCACCAGCACGCGGTCAAAAAAGTCGTTGATCGGCTTCAAAAAAGTATCCGCGAAAACCCGCGTGGCCTTCTCGTATTCCCCTTTCGCGAGGGGCTCTTCAACCCCCTTGGAACCCGTACAGATCAATTCAAAAAGCTTTTTCTCCTGATCTTCCGCTAGGAGCTCTTGTTTCGGCTCCCCCGGTGTCTTGCCGTAGCCTTTCAGCATATTCGCCGTGCGCTGAACCACTTTGGCCGCCTGGACCAGGATCTTTTCGTCCATCCCGTTCAAAGCCTCGTATCTTTTGAACACCTCAGCAATATTCTCGAAAGAAGTACGCATGACCGCCTGCAAGATCTCATAAGACCGCGTGCCCGGCTTGACACCCAGCTCAAAGGCGACGCGCTCTTGTAAAAATTTGAAAAGCCGCGGCCTTAAGTCATCTTTCTTGGTCAATCGATCACCGTATAATTTCACATCCTCTTCGATCATCCGTCCCAAAGAAAAAGAAAGCCCGAAGGCGCGAATAAGCTTCACAACAACGCCGCCGGCCCGGCGCAACGCGAACGGGTCCTGGCTTCCGGTTGGTTCGATCCCCGTCCCCAAAGCTCCGGCTAAAAGATCCAGACGGTCCATGATCCCGAACAGTGCGCCCAAAAGGCTTATGGATCTTTTGACCTTCCCGTGATCTTCCGTCAGATTCTTGGGCAGGTATTGCGTCCCGATGGCCACAGCCACTTCGTCTTTTTCCCCAGCCTCGCGGGCATACTCACGGCCCACGATCCCTTGAAGGTCCGGCATCTCATAAACAAGATGCGTGACAAGATCGATCTTGGAAAGAGCGGCAACTCGCGCCAAATCCTTTGCAAGCTCCCCGCGCCCGGCCACCGCAGCAAATTCTGCGGCCAGCCGTTCCAGCCGCTCCGTTTTATCGAGCACTGATCCAAGTTTCCCGAGATAAACAAGCTGCGCCAGTACGGCCTTTTTCTTTTCGAACGACTCTTTGGTGTCCATTTCATAAAAATAGCGGGCATCTTTGAGGCGCGAGTCGAGGACATTCTCATAATCGGACCGGATCTTCGCGAGGCCGTTCCGTTTGCCGTTCATAACAGCGATGAATTGGCTTTTAAGCTGGCCTTTCGGATCGTAGCAGGCAAAAACTTTCTGATTTTTTTTCATGCAGCTGGCGAGCACTTCCGCCGGAAGCTCCAGATATTCCTGGGAGAAAGTCCCCGGCAAAAAGAACGGCTCTTCGACGAGCTGTGCATTCATGTGCGCCAATTCTTCGTCGATCTGCTTTTGCCCAAACCGGTTTTTAAGCGCCCCGCGAACCAGGGCTTCCCGTGTCGCGATCGGCAGAATAACATGCTTCTTTTTGAGAAGAGCGATATAGGCCTTCCAATCCGCTTTCGGGATCACGAAGCCCTGAGGGGAAAGGAACCGGTGCCCCAAGCTCTTATTGCCAGATTTCACATCCGCAAGCATCACCGGGATCTTTTTGGCATCCATCAGAACGACCAGCCAGCGGATAGGCCTTGGGAAACGGAATCCGGTCGCCTCCCATCGCATAAGCTTGGGGAAAGAAAGCGAGGCGAGCAGCGCCTTGAGAAGATCCGGCAAAAGGACCTCCACAGGCCGGCCTTTTTCTTTTTTCTTCAGGAAAATGAATTTTCCTTTGGGCATTTCGCGGACCTCGATATCTTTTTCGGCAGCCTGTTTACTTTTAAGGAATCCTTGAAGGACAGGCGTCGGGTTTCCCTGCGCGTCATAACATTTTTCGTGGGAAGGCCCCGAGATCTCGAAGGTCCGGTCAGGCTGCATGGACGCAATACCTGCGACAAAAAGGGCGATGCGCCTTGGCGTGGCTTCGACTTTCACATCATCGAAAGCAATGCGCTCATCAACGAGTTTCTGGCGCGTCTTCAGGGCCAGCTCGTCATAAATGACATCGAGACTTCCCACCGGAAGTTCTTCGACGCCGATCTCGATCAATAGGTTAGGCATTTTTTTAGATCTCGGATTTCAAATCTCAAATTTGAGATTTTTTGCGTTTCATCAGCGGGAAACCTTGCGCTTTGCGGCTTTCCAGATAACATTCCGCGCAGCGGCGGGCCAAAGCTCGGACACGGGCGATATAGCGCGGCCGTTCATTGACGCTGACGGCGCCGCGGGCATCCAGAAGATTGAAAATATGCGAAGTCTTGAGACAGCAATCATAGGCCGGAAGAACCATCCCGCCCTCTAACAACCGCTCGGTCTGCTTTTCATAATCTTCAAAATGGCGACGGTAGATCTCGGGATCCGATCCTTCAAAATTGAATTTTGAGAATTCCCGCTCTCCCTGGAGATGAACATCGCCATAGGTCACTTGCTCATTCCACTGGATATCAAAAAGGGAATCCTTTTTCTGGAGGAACATGGCGATCCGCTCAAGACCGTAGGTGATCTCGCAAGAGATCATTTCAAGATCGATCGAACCGCATTGCTGAAAATAAGTGAACTGCGTGATCTCAAGGCTGTCGAGCCACACTTCCCAGCCGAGCCCCCAAGCGCCGAGCGTGGGCGATTCCCAGTCGTCCTCCACAAAACGGATATCATGGGACAGCGGATCAATACCAACGGCGCGAAGGCTGTTCAGATAAAGTTCCTGGGGATTGGCCGGAGCCGGCTTCAGGATCACCTGGTATTGATAATAGTGCTGGGTCCTGTGAGGATTTTCTCCATAACGGCCATCTGTGGGCCTCCGGGAAGGTTCAACATAAGCGGCTTTCCAGGGTTCGGGACCCAGGGCTCGTAGAAAAGTGTGCGGGGAAAAAGTGCCGGCGCCGACCTCAAGGTCGTAAGGCTGCATGACAAGACAGCCTTGGCGGGCCCAATAGTCGTTCAGCTTTTGTATTAACTCCTGGAATGTCAAAGCTTTAGGCATCGTCTTCCCTGTGAGGTCTCAGCGGGTTAAAAACGCTTCTGTAAAGAGGCGGCATTGTAGCAAAAACCCCCTGCCGAAGCAAGCTGTGGAGCAGGTCACGGAAATTTGAGGTTATTTTGAGATTTCAAATTTGAAATTTGAGATCTACGGAGGCGGCGGCTGATAATATCGCTTAAGCGCTTCTTTAAATGCCTTATGGCTTTTTTCATGCTCGAAGGCTGACTTCGTTTGATCGTTGAGATGGCGCTGCCCACGAATAGGCGTATTCTGCAAGGCGGCCGCCCAACCCCGGATCTGACGCGAGATCGCTTCAGCTTTTGATCTCAAATCTGAAATTTCAAATTTGAGATCATTAAACTCATCCAAACGCTCCATGACCGACAGGATGGAACGCACTTCGCCGGCAGAGCCGCGCGCATAGTAAAGGAACAGGATCAGTTCCTGGGTCGTGCCCCGCTCGAACCCTTCAGCGATATTATTGGATACTGAGAGACCCGCCCGCTGGATCTGATTGGCGATATCGCCCAACCCGTCGAATCGCTTGCCTCTCGCCATCTTGAAAATACGGACCGCCAAAGCGGCGCTATCCTTCCAGACCGGCAGATCCTCAAATCGTTCGAATTTCATGGTCAGTTATCCTTATTTCAAATTTGAGATTTGAGATTCGAAATCTACCCGCGCTTCAATTTCTCAAGAATTTTAAAGGCCTCGGCGCGTTCATGCCAGACAGGATCCGCCTGCAAAGCGACAAGCGTCAGGAGCTCCCGTAAAAGTTCCTGGGCTGAGATCATCCGTTCCGATTCCATTCCCGCCTGCTCGATCGCGGCATAAAGAACGGATTTGACGGAATGAATATTTCCATGATCCGGCGCCGCATCCTCCTCTCGAAGCAATTGGCGTGTCCTCGCCATCGCTTTCGAGAGGCACCTTAAATAGCCGCCTTCTCTCCCTTGCTCCTCTTCCTGTTCCAATGTCTCCATGGGACCTCCTCCCCGAGAAAAGAACGGCCCCGGCTTTTCAGATCCCCCAGCCGGAACCGTTCCTTCCCTTACGGGTCTCAGATCAAGTCTTAAACCGTGACTTGGTCCTTGATGCGCTGCAGCTTACTGCCCCCGATCCCCTGGACCTGGGTGAGATCATCGACTGACTTGAACGCGCCGTTCTTGTCGCGATGCTCGATGATCCTCTTGGCCATGACCGGCCCGATCCCCCGGATCTTGATCAATTCCTCGGTGTTGGCTTTATTCACATTCACCAACGACATGGGCTGATCCTGACCCTGGAGCTGCAAGGTCGCTTTGGGACTCGCGGCCAACACCCTGTCCGGAGCGATCATGGAAAGACCGCCGAAAAAGAACACCGTGATGACCAGCACTCCTAACACCTTCTTCACTTCTGCTGCGTGTAACATGTAACACCTCCCTTTTATTGGTTGACGGGAGGTTAACATAAATATAATTTATTGTCAATAATGAATTTAAATAAAATCACCTCCTTTTTATTCATTATCCTTATATTAGGCTTGACGGGAAAACTCTTTCGTCTAGAATGGGGCCATGTTGAAGAACTTAGGTCACCGCATGCGGACGCTCCGCAAAGAAAAAGGCCTCACGCTGGTCGAGATCTCCCAGAAAACCGGCATTGCCCAGGCCACCCTCTCCCGCATTGAGACCGGCACCATGATCGGAACGGTCGAGTCCCACGAGAAGGTCGCTGAGGCGCTTGGCATAGGTCTCGCGGAACTTTATTCCGGGGTCGATCGCCGCTACGAGCAGATCAGCCATCAGGGCAAGGAAGCCCGCACGGCGACGCATCACTCCAAAGATGTCCGCGTAGAAGTCCTGACGCAGGAAAGCTCCAAGAAGAAGATCACCCCGCTCCTTTTAACGCTCCAGGGCGGCGGCAAGACGGAGAAGGAACACAACGAGCGCGGCGTGGAAAAATTCGTGTGGGTGATCGACGGGCATGTGAAGATCAAGCTCGAAAATCAGGAATACGACCTCAAAGCGCAGGAAACCCTCTACTTCGACGCCTCATTCCCCCATCAGATCGTCAATGATGGCCAGAAGACCGCCAAAGTCTTCATCGCAGTTTCGCCTTCTAAGATTTAAAATCTCAAATTCGCTCCTAGACCCCTCGCGATCACTTCCCCAACAATCCAATCCAGGTATGTCTTACTACCTTTTATGGTGGGCGACTGTATCAAAATCAGCACAATTCTAGCACAGGGAATTGGGGCGGGATTGGAGCAAACTATGCCCCTTTTAATTTCCCATTTTCGTCATATTTCTTAATTGTTCCCACCGGTTCTCCGTGTTTGTAAACTCCCTCTAATTTCAATTGGCCGCTCTCGTAATATTCCCTCAACAACCCATCAGGCTTTTTATCCTTAAAAATACCGTCGAGTTTCAATTGGCCATTTTTGTAATATTCCTTCTTCATGCCGTCCAGTTTTCCTTTCTTAAAGAACGCTTCAACCGCTAATTGGCCGTTTTGGTAATATTTCTTAACTACTCCTTCGGCTTTTCCATTTTGGATAAAGGCTTCGTATTCCAGCTGTCCATTCCCATAATAATCAGTAAACCGTCCGTCATGTTTTCTGTAATCCACCCACTGGGCTAAAAACACGCCTATGCTAAAAAGAATCAGACCGGGCACAACAATCTTTAGCATCGCCCAGTTTGCATTCTTTTCTAGCGCTTTTAATTCCTCTTTTGATTTTTTTCTTTTTTCTATGTTTTTCAGTCCCATCCTTCCAAGGGTGTCAGTGCACGATACTTCTGAAGGATGGCTACCTTTACAAATCGGGCAAAAGGACATTTTAATCTCCCTTTGTGTATGATTTTTCTGGCGCCATAATTATCGGCCACTCCATCGGATCAGATGAGTTGAATTTTGGGGCAAATTATCTCTGTACGCAATATCACAACAACCCTTAGTGGAGGGTAAGCGTGGTCGTTCAAGGCACCCCCCTAAATTTCCTATGCACA
Organism: uncultured bacterium; assembly: GCA_964524195.1. Classification (GTDB taxonomy): domain Bacteria; phylum Omnitrophota; class Omnitrophia; order Omnitrophales; family Aquincolibacteriaceae; genus Aquincolibacterium. The sequence continues at coordinate 21,115 of CAZGCC010000007.1, forward strand.
GCCAAAACGCACGCCCTCTTAGATAGGCGTTACACAACATGGAATGATTTTAATCAGTCAGGCTCTTACCTGGGAATCCAGCCAGCTCAGATAGGTCTTGCTGCCTTGGGTGATGGACAGGCAAACAATCTCGGGGACTTCGTAGGGGTGATTTTTAAGGATCAATTTTTCGACCTTCTTATAAATTGAGATTTTAGTCTTGATAAGCAGGAGAACTTCTTGGGAGGTTTCTTTTTTGCCGCGCCAACGATAGTGGGATTCAAGGCCGGGAAGGATCTGAACGCAGGCGGCAAGCCTTTTAGAAACTAAAAGGCCCGCCAATTGGCGGGCCTTTTTAAGACTGGGAGCCGTTGAAGCGATGCAGCAATAAGACACGCTTTGTTATTTGCGGTTCAGCGTCGCCGTATAGCCGCTCTCGGTGGTCCCCAAATCAATAAGTCCTTCGCGGGCAAGCCATCCGAGGCTCATCAACACAAGCTCGCGGGGGCGCTTCAATTTCTTGGTCAACTCGTCCGCGGTAGCGCTTTGCTTCTCATCAAGGAAGTGCCAGATCTCTCCGGCAACAATTCCTATTTCCATGATCATGGGGGGCTCCTTTTAAATCTGAATTTGTATCAAACGATTCAGGCACAATATAACAAAGAATGATTTCAATTAAAAGAACTTTGTAGCGCTTTTCAGAAAGCTATCCCAACGATTTTTCGGAGGAATTGTCCCGTATAGGAGCCCGAAACCCTAGCGACCTCCTCGGGCGTTCCGGAAGCCACGATCCGACCGCCTTCTTTGCCTCCCTCGGGCCCGAGATCGATCACAAAATCCGCCGTCTTGATCACATCCAGATTATGTTCGATCACGATCACGGTATTGCCCTGGCTCCTCAGATCAAAAAGCGCCTTCAAAAGATGCTGGATATCCCCGAAGTGAAGGCCGGTCGTGGGTTCGTCCAGAAGATAAAGCGTCCGGCCCGTCGCTTTTTTTATCAGCTCCGCCGCGATCTTGATGCGCTGCGCCTCCCCGCCCGAAAGCGTGGTGGATGATTGCCCAAGCTTCACATAGCCCAGCCCGACCGCCTCAAGGACCTCCAGCCGTTCGCGGATCATGGAAAGCTTCGAGAAAAATCCGATGGCCTCCCGCACCGAAAGATCCAGCACCTCGGCGATATTCTTCCCCTGATACCGCACCTCAAGCGTCGGCTCGTTGTAGCGCTTGCCGCGGCAGGATTCGCAAACGACAAAAAGATCCGGCATAAAACTCATCTCAAGCTTCTCCGAACCGGCCCCGCGGCAATTCTCGCATCGCCCGCCTTTAAGATTGAAACTGAACCGTGATTGGGAATAACGGCGGAGTTTCGAAAGCTCCATATCGCTATAAAGTTTTCGAATGGCCCCAAAAATATCCGTATAAGTCGCGGGATTGGACCGCGGCGTTCGACCGATCGGCGCCTGATCGATCTCGATGATCTTGTCGATCCGCTCCGCCCCTTCAAGCCCGCTGAAAGCTCCCACCTTGTATTGCGTTTTCCAGACCCGGTTATGAAGCTCTTTATAGAGAATATCATGAACAAGCGTGCTCTTTCCCGATCCCGAAACACCGGTCACGCAAATGAAAAGTCCTAGCGGAAAATCCACGCTGATATTTCTGAGATTATGCTCACGGCATCCTTGGACTGTAAGCTTCGGGGCTTTGCGCCAATCCTTGCGCTCTTGGGGTACTTTTATCGAAAGTTCTCCGGAGAGGTATTTAAGCGTCAGCGACTTCGGAAATTTGAGATTGGAAGTCTCGAATTTTAGATCGGCCGGAGAGCCCTGCGCGACGATCTCTCCGCCTTCAAGTCCCGCCCCCGGCCCGAGATCGATAAAATGATCCGCCCGCCGGATCGTCTCCTCATCATGCTCCACCACCAGCACGGTGTTCTTGAGGTCCCGCAATTTCTCCAAGGCGTCCAGTAACTTGCCGTTATCGCGCGGGTGGAGCCCGATGCTCGGCTCATCCAATACATAAAGCACGCCCGTCAATCCCAGGCCGATCTGAGCCGCAAGCCGGATGCGCTGGAGTTCCCCGCCGGCCAGTGTCGCGACCGTCCGATCGAGCGTCAAATAACCCAACCCGATATTCAAAAGGAAAGCGAGCCGTTCACGGACCTCGCGGAGTACAGGATCCGCGATCACTTTTTGGGTTCCGTCAAATGCTAATCTTTCAAAGAACGGAACGGCTTCCTCCACCGGAAGAGCCGTCACTTCCGCGATATTCTTTCCCGCGATCAGCACGGCCAGACTTTCTTTGCGAAGTCGCTTGCCCGAACATTCCGGGCATTCCTCTTCCCGGAGGAACTTCCGGACTTTCGTCCTCACCTCTTCGGAATTCGTCTCATGGAAAAGCCGTTCCCATTCTTCCACGAGACCGGAGATATCCCCATCCCCGAGGAAGAGCGCTTCTTTGGCATCTTCCGGCCAATCCCGGTAGGGCGTGTCCCATTCAAAATTATATTTTTGCGTCAGGTCGTGAAGGATGTCTTCAAAAAAATATTTATTGAACGAGAAAAAAACATCCTTATTGAGCGCGCTCATGAGGGGTTTCGCTGGGAATGCGATCACGCCTTTCGTGAAGATCTGCGAAAGCTTGCCGAGCCCTTTGCACTTGGGACACGCGCCGTAGGGACTGTTGAAGGAGAACATATTCGGCGTAAGGTCCGGCAAACTGATCTGGCACTTGGCGCAAGTCTTGGTGGTGGAAAAGAAATGGGGCGCGGGATCGCCTGCCTTTTCAAGGATCGCGACATGACCCTGGGTAAGATCCAGCGCGCACCCAAGAGAATTCCTGAACCTTTTCTCTTCGCCCTTCCGCGGCGTCAACTCATCCATAAGGATCTCGATATCGTGGCGAAAGGTCTTCCGGAGCTTCATATCCGACTTGAGAAGTTTGACAGTCCCGTCGATCCGCGCCCGGTCAAAACCTTTTTTAAGCGAATCCTGGAAGAGCTTCTGGAATTCCCCTTTTCTTCCGCGCACCACCGGCGCCAGGATCTGGATCTCCTTTCCCGAAAATCGCTCCAGAAGGTCCTTATAAAGCTCGTCCCGGGTCTGGCTTTGAAGCGGCTCATGGCATGAAGGACAATGCGGCGTCCCGACTTTCGCGAAAAGAAGCCTTAAAAAATCGTAGAGCTCGGTCACCGTGGCGACGGTGGACCGCGGGTTGTGCGTGACAGACCGCTGTTCGATCGCGATCGCGGGAGAAAGGCCGGAAATATGATCCACCTCCGGCTTTTTGAGCTTTTCGAGGAATTGTTTGGCGTAGGAGGAAAGGCTTTCGAGATAGCGGCGCTGGCCTTCAGCGTAGATGGTATCGAATGCGAGCGAGGATTTTCCGGAACCGGAGAGGCCGGTGATCACGACGAATTTATTGCGGGGGATCCTGAGCGAAAGATTTTTAAGGTTGTGTTCCCGGGCCCCGCGAACCTCAATGAACTCCTCCATGCGAGGAATTTCGTTCAGGTCCCGACGCGAACAGAGGCAAAAGCCTTTTTGAGCGTCGCGATCGCCGCGAGAATGGCGAGATAGCTGGTCTTGGGATTTCCGGGAGCGGGCTTGTTCTGCGTGACGGTGGTAAAAGTCCCGAAGTCCCCTTCCACAAGAATTTCGTGACGGTTGCCTTTATAGGCGCGGGAGGTCCATATCTCCACTTGGGTGCGTTCGGGACCGATCCCCGCAAGACTCAGGACCGCGGCGACATTGATATTCTGCGGAAAATGATCGATCGCTTCGATCGCCGCTCCGCGAAAGACCCGCCGTTCTTCCGTGAGAGTCTTGAGCACGGGAAACTTTTTCTTAAGAAAATATGCGGCGCCCATCAAAGCTTCGGGAGGCTTGCGCGTGATCAACCGGACTTTACGGATCTTCCCGCTGGCAGCGGCAAGAACGCCGTCGACCCCCGTAATCGCTCCGGAGGGACAAAAGATGCGGGACCGGTTCTTCTTTAAAAGTTCCACGACTTGAGGCTGAAGCAATCCCCCCACGCTCATGATCAACACTTTTTTGTTCCACTCACAGGCAAGCTTCACGACTTGCGCGGCTACTTTGGGGGACGCGGCTTCGATGATCAGATCGGAGCGGCGGACCAGTTCGGTCAGCGGAACCAGACGGGCATAGAACTGGAATTTCTTTTGAAGCGCTGCCGCCTTCTCTTTATGTTTTTCGCAGAGGAACTTGAGCTGGGCAAAAGCCTTCAGGTCTTTGACCACCGCATGCGCGAGAGCCGTCCCGATCGTCCCGCCGCCGATGATCCCGACCTTGATCTTATTCTTCATTTTTTCTTCACGATGCGATTCTTATGGTCCACATAAACCACTTTGGGCTTGTGCTTCCGGGCTTCTTTCCCGGACATCACCGCAAAAGCAAGGATGATGACCATATCCCCCGCTTTTCCGTGCTTGGCCGCGCCGCCGTTCAAACAGATCACGCCCGAACCCGCGGGCCCGGGAATGGCATAGCTCTCGATACGGGAACCGTTCGTCAGGTTCGCGATCAGAACCTTTTCATGAGGCAGGATGTCCGCCCCCCTCATCAGCTTCTGATCGATCGTAATGCTCCCGGGATAATCGATACACGCCTCGGTCACGGTCGCGCGGTGGATCTTTCCATGCATTAGCTGTCGCTGCATACTTTCAATCCTCTGGTGTCAGTGATTAGGTTGCAAAGGGTCAGGGATAATATCAGGGCGCAATTGTAACATTATCGATCAGTCTTGTCTTGCCCACAAAACAAGCGGCAAGAGCGACCATCTTTTGTTTCGGCCGTTGGAGGGGCTGAAGCGTCGCGGAATCCACGATCTCAAGATATTGAACCAGGTCTACCCTCTTTTTCAATTCCCGAAGCGCCCGGGTTTTTGATCTTGCGGGGCTTGCCTTCTTTTTTAAAAGATCTCTCTTCAATTCAAACAATGTCCGTGAGATCGCAAGCGCGCGGCGCCGTTCTGCAGAATTGAGGAAGCGGTTCCGGGAGCTCATGGCAAGCCCGTCCTTTTCGCGCACGGTCGGCATGATCTTGACGCTAACCTTCAAACGCAAATCGCTCACCATTTGTGAAAGGATCGCCGCTTGTTGATAATCCTTGGTTCCCAAATAAAGCCGCGAGGGGCAGACCATGCCAAGCAGTTTAGCAACAACGGTCACCACCCCTTGAAAATGTCCGGGCCTGAATTTTCCACAAAGCCCCTTGGCAAGATGCGGCCATTTCGCGCCTTGGATCCGCAAAGGCTTTGAAAGACCTTCCGGATACATCGTTTCGACAGTGGGCATCAGCACAAAATCAACTTTCGCCGCGCGGAGAAAATTAAGGTCCTTGCGGGCAGGCCGCGGATACCTGGCAAGGTCTTCCTTAGGCCCAAATTGCGTGGGATTCACAAAAATGCTTACAACCGTGATATCGTTCTCACGATCGGAGGCCCGCACAAGCGACAGATGTCCTGCATGAAGCGCCCCCATGGTCGGGACAAACCCGACGCTTCGTCCTTGCCGTCTTTTTTTTTCCAGGATCGCCTGAAGTTTTTCAGGATTTCGAATGATTTTCATGATGGGCTTTTTACAGAATGCGCCGCACTCCATAGGGATTTTCAAGTTCGTTGAACAGTTGGCTAACGGTCTTTTTGAGGACCGGATGGACCCACTCCGGCGCGAGATCACAGAACGGAACCAGCACAAAAGCCCGCTCATGAAGCCGCGGGTGAGGCACCGTCAACGCGCTGCTCTGGATCGTTGCTTCGCCGTAAAAAAGAATATCCAGATCCAGCGTCCGCGCATCGTTTTTTTTATTCCGCTCGCGGTTTGCCGCCGATTCGATCTCTTGCAGTTTCAGTAGAAGATCCGGAGCCGGCAACTCCGTTTCAAAACTCCAGACGGCATTCAGGAACGGACCGCCCCCGGCGTCTACAGGCTGCGTTTCATAGACTGAAGAGGCGCTAAAATCTTTAAGGCCGGGCATTACGAGAATTTTTTTTCGAGCGGATTCGAGATGGCCTGCGCGATCCCCAAGATTGGAACCAACCCCGACAAAGACTTTTGGCATATGAGAAGAAGGACTATCTCCTTTCAAGCGGAGAGACCCGTCCCTTCTGACCTTTTAGAGCTTCGAGTGATGCGGATGGCTCTTTTTGATCCGGTCGAGCGCTTCCATGATGCGCGACTCAGCGACGGTCAGCGAGATCCTGAAATAACCTTCGCCGTTCGGCCCGAAGCCGTTCCCGGGCGTCACGACGATATTCAATTCTTCCAGGAATTTTAGCGCGAGCTCTGAGGAGGTATACCCCGGCGGCACCGGGATCCAGACATAAAAAGTCCCTTTCGGCGCTTCGATCTTCCAGCCGAGGTCGCGGAAACCCTGCACCAAAAGATCGCGGCGTTCCTGATAGATCTTCAGATTCTTCTCCAGTTCCTTCTGCCCGTCCCGGAGCGCGGTAATGCCCGCAATCTGAATGGCCTGAAAAATGCCGGAATCCAGGTTTGATTTTACTTTGGCAAGAAGCGCGAGCACTTGCGCGTTCCCAACGGCGAACCCGACGCGCCAGCCGGTCATGCTATAGGTTTTAGAAAGCGAGAAAAGCTCCACAGCGACCTCTTTCGCTCCGGGAATCTCGAGAATGCTGGGCGACCGGAGACCGTCATAGGTCATTTCGGAGTAAGCGGCGTCATGCGCGATCAAGATGCCGTGTTTATGGGCAAAGGCCACGGCTTTTTCAAAAAAAGCCTTGTCCGCCGTTTGCGAGGTCGGGTTGTTGGGATAATTCAGGAACATAAGTTTCGCGTTCCTGAGCACTTCCGCGGGGATCACGCTAAAATCCGGGAGATAATTATTCTTTTCCAAAAGAGGCATGGTGTAAGGGATGCCTTCCGCAAAAAGCGTCCCGGAACGGTACACCGGATAGCCCGGATCAGGGATGAGACAGACTTTGCCGGGATCAAGCACCGCGAGCGGTAAATGCCCGATACCTTCTTTGGACCCGATCAACGGAAGGATCTCCTTATCCGGGTCAAGCTTGACATTGAACCGGTGCTGGAACCAATCGCGGATCGCATGGCGGAATTCCGGCATCCCCTGATCGAGGGCATAACGGTGATTACGAGGATTCGCAGCCGCTTGCTGCAAAGCTTCGACAATGAGATCCGCCGTCGGGATATCCGGATCGCCGACCCCCAGATCGATCACATCTTTCCCTTTAGCGATCAATTCCCGCTTTTTTTTGTCGATCTCCGCGAAAAGATACGGCGGCAATTTTTGAAGGCGCCCTGTAGGTTCAAATACGATCGGCTGTTTTGTCATGGCATATCCCGCAAATGGTTAAGAGCAATGAGACGAGGAACGGAATTATAGCGGAAAAACGACAAATCTCAAACTTCTTCTGGAACCCAGCATGCCTCCTTCCTCACATTTCTTGAACGGGACCTTAAAAAGAAAAATCCGCAGGCCCGAAGACCTGCGGACTTTCCCGTTCATTTCCTCCTATTGGGTCAGTTAAGTTTGGTAATATCAAAACGGAATTGAGGGTCCAACCGGCTAAGCTCCCGCGTTAATTCGACGATCCGCGGTTTCAGTTCCGGATCTTTCGTGGTCAGCCACTTCTGATAGATCTCGAGGAATTTTTCCATTTTTATTTCGCGAAGATGCTCTTTCTCATATCCCCCCAGCTTCATAAGGAAATGCTGAAAAGCCTGTTCGCGGAAACATTCGATGAATTTGAAGTAATCCTCTTTCACGCCGGCAAGCACATGCGCATAGACATCATACTGCCCGGCGATCTTGCCAAGCACTTCGCCCACTCCTGTTTTTTTATCATAAACCCCGGCATGGCATCGTGCCGCCTGGTTGTAATAAAAGATCGCGGCCAAATGCCCTTCTTCCTTTTCGGTTTGGTTATTTTTTTTCGACGGGAACCTTTTGGCCATGGAAGGTTCCGGATCGAAGATTGTGGATTGAATGAGCAAATGATCGGCGTTGACCTTGAAAATGAAATACCGGAGCATCGGGTCGTCCGTCTCCCGGACCCACTCGAAAACCTCATTCGGGTTTTTGGAGAGAAAGGGATCCGCCATCTCATGATATTCCGGAAGCGAGACGGCAAAAAGCAGATGCGCCAGATAAATGTTCACATCCTCATCAAAGGAAGGCGCCCGCTTCAGGCCCTGGGCTTGGTCCTTCGATTTAAGGATGGACTCCAGAAGGAAAAAAATCGCCGATTCCCGGTCTTCATTGGAAAGACCGAAGTACAGATACGGCATCTGAATATCCTTCTCTTTTTTATCATTCATTTGGGATTCCCTCAATCTTTGATATATAGCAATATATAGCAATAATATGTTTCTTAATGATGTTTAATTCTAAAACAAACATAGCATGTCATATTAGAAAAGTCAAACTCACCATGACCATATTTTTTCGTTATAACCCGTTGCAAATAATCAGGTTATGAAATATCAAAAAAAATATACGGGATTAGAGACAAACCCAACCTATGAGCGGCCTAACGGGAAATCCCGGTAAGGATCGGCTGATGCGGGGGTATCGGGAACTCAGGAGGATTTCAGAGCAGAGCGGATGGAATCGAGGAACTTGCGGGTCTTCAGGACCTTTCCGAGACGGTAGTTCAGAAAAGTCGTGATGAGGGTCTTGACTTGGCCTTCGACCAGGGAGCTCTGAGACAAACGGAGGCAATCCGCCAAAGGATCCTTGCTGTAAGAGCGGAGAGCCGAAAGCGCTCCGGCGCCCAAAGGCAAAGCAGCAGTATCTTTGGCGCGGCAACGGTCGCAGATAAGCGCTCCGTGGCGAATCGAGAAAAAACCTTTCTCAAGAGGCTTCGCGCCGCATTCCAGACAACTCCCGAGAAAAGGAAGCCAGCCCATTTCCTTGAGAAGCTGTGTTGCAAAAATGGTTTCCACCCGCGCCGGCGGGATCACGGGCAAAAAATGAAAGCTCTCTTTGAGGAGATCAAAGATCCTGGGATGCGGGTCCTGCACCTCCGTGAGCTCATCCACCAATTCACAAAAATAACTGGCGTAGGCGATCCCATCCAGACGGTCCCGGAGCGCGTGATGGCTCTCCAGGATCGAGGCTTCAGAGATCAGATGGAGGTCGGACCGTTTTTTTTCATAGAAAATATATTCCGCATGGGTAAAAAGTTCGAAACCGGCCTGGCGAATCTCCCCTTCCCGGTGCACGCCCTTCACTACCCCCCGCACTTTCCCAAGATGCGGCGTGAAGAAGGTCACAATGAGCGAGCTGGAGCGGAACGGCATTGTCTTGAGGACAAGGGCTTCTGTTTTGTGGATGCTCATGAAGCTCTAAGCGTTTTGTTTGACGCGGGTGAGGATCTGCCGCTGCTTGCGGTGCATTTTCTTGAACGCCATGCGGTTCTTGTCCTCATACCCCATAAGATGGAGGATCCCATGGCAGAGGCAATAATGGAGTTCTTCTTCAAAGGTATGCTCGTATTCTTTGGCCTGGGCGCGGATCGTCGGAAGACAGAGCGCGATATCTCCCAGAAAATCGACATCCCTTCGAAGGAGCACTTGGGCGGGGACCATTTCCTTCAGATGCCGGGAAGATGTTTTTTGACTGAAGGCCAGCACATCGGTGGACCATGCGTGGCAGAGGTACTGGCGGTTGAGCTTGCGCATTTCAGGACCGTCGACTAAAAGCACGCTCAGCACAGCCTTTTTGAATCCCAGGTCTTTGAGGATCTTGGTGGCAATCTTTTTGAGCATCACCTCGGAAACCTTAATCCTCGGGCACTCCTGCTTCAGATAGATCTCATACGCCATGAAGGAACCTCGCAACGATGCCGGGTTTTTTAAACAAGGATCAGGCTTCTTCCTGGGCTTTTTTTCGCTCGTGCTTGTCGTAAGCTTTGATGATCTCCTGCACCAGCGGGTGACGCACCACATCCGTCTCATTCAGATAGATGAATTGGATCCCCGGGATGTCGGCCAGGATATTGCGGATCTCGATAAGCCCGGATTTCTTTGCCGACGGAAGGTCGATCTGCGTGATATCCCCCGTGATCACGACCTTGGAAGTCTGCCCCAGGCGCGTCAGGAACATCTTCATCTGGTTGTGGGTGCAATTCTGCGCCTCATCGAGGATCACATAGGAATCATTGAGTGTGCGGCCGCGCATATAAGCAATCGGGGCGATCTCGATGGCCCCGCGCTCGGTGTAGCGGGCAACTTCATCGAATTCCAGCATGTCATAAAGCGCGTCATAAAGCGGGCGAAGATAGGGGTTCACCTTCGCCGCGAGATCTCCGGGCAAAAACCCGAGATTTTCTCCGGCTTCGACCGCGGGGCGCGTCAAAATGATGCGGGCCACATATTTCTTCTTAAGCGCTTCAATGGCCGCCGCCATCGCCAGATAGGTTTTCCCGGTTCCGGCAGGGCCGATACTGATCACGATATCCTTGGCCTGCATCGCCTTGAGATAAGCAAGCTGGTTTTCACTCCGCGCCTGGATGACTTTCCCGCGGTGAAAATAATGGATCCCCCCGCGGACGGCTACTTCGACTTTTACGGTAGGCTTAGGCTCTGCCACGGCTTCCGCCGGGGCCCGGTACCCTTTGCGGACGCCTTCCAGAAGCCTGGAAAAAAAGCGCATGGCGTCTTCCACATTCTTTTTATCGCCAATGACCTTTAACCGGTCATTCCGCGCCACGACCTTGACGCGGTAATCTTTTTCAGCCTGCCGGACATTCTTGTCCAGATTTCCGTAAAGTGCGCTTGCTTCATCGTTCGAGTGCAGCTTCATGATTTTTTGCAAATCGAACTCCTTTCGTAGGGTTAGGCCGTTTTAGGCCGTTCCAGCCACATCTTCTTCGCGTCAAGGTTGAGTTCTTTGAGCTGCCGTTCCGTCGCCGGCGACGGCGCATCGGTCATAAGACAAGTCCCCTTTTGAGTTTTGGGGAACGCGATCACCTCGCGGATGGACTCGCGGTCCATGAGCAGTGTAATCAGACGGTCCACGCCTATCGCAAGACCTCCGTGCGGCGGCGCGCCGAATGTGAGCGCCTTCAGAAGGAATCCGAACTGCGCTTCCGCCTGCTCCGGAGTGAAATTCAGGAGCTGGAAGATCTTGGACTGCACGGTCCGGTCATGGATACGGATGCTACCTCCGCCCGTTTCTGTTCCATTGATAATCAAGTCGTAGGCTCGCGCGCGCACCTTCAAGGGCTCTGGATCAAGAAGCGGCACATCCTCCGGCTTCGGGGAAGTGAACGGATGGTGGCAAGCATCGCACCGTTTTTCTTCTTCATTCCATTCAAAAAGAGGGAAATCCACGACCCAAAGGAGCTCGAACTTCCCCTCCGGGATCATTTTGTACCTGTCTGCAAGCAGGCAGCGGAGCGCTCCAAGCGCCACGACCGCGGTCTTGAATTTGTCCGCCACCATAAAAATAATATCGCCCGGCTTGGCGCCCGCCGTTTGGATCGCCTTTCCGATCCGCGCGGCATCAAAGAACTTCAGGATCGGCGATTCGACCGTGTCCGCCCCCGTCACTTTGAACCAGGCAAGGCCCTTCACGCCATAATCCTGCTGGAGCCATTTGGTCAGATCGTCAAAATCCTTACGGGAGAATTCCACGCCTGCTGGCGGCGTGAATGAAAGCCCACGGATCTCTCCTCCGTTCGCGATCGTTTCATCAAAAACACGGAACCCGCTCTTCTCGAAAACCGGGGTCAGGTTCTTGATCTCCATTCCATAGCGGAGATCCGGCTTGTCGCATCCGTACTTATCCATCGCTTCCTTGTAGCTCATGTGCCTGAGCGGGAGTGGGATATCGATCTTTTTGGCATGCTTGAAAACATGCGCGATCATTCCCTCCACCACCCCCATAATGTCTTCCTCGTCGATAAAAGACATCTCGAGATCGATCTGGGTGTGCTCGGGCTGACGGTCTTTACGGAGATCTTCATCGCGGAAACACCGTGCGATCTGGTAATAGCGGTCGTAGCCTGAGACCATCAGAAGCTGCTTGAAAAGCTGTGGGGATTGCGGCAGCGCATAAAAAGTCCCGGGGGTCAGCCGTGATGGCACCAGAAAATCCCGTGCGCCTTCGGGGGTGCTTTTCGTCAGATAGGGTGTTTCGACTTCAATAAAGCGTTGCTTGTCGAGATACTCGTGAACAAGCTTAAGCACGCGGTGTCGGAATGTAAGATTCTCCACCATTTCGCGGCGACGGAGGTCCAGGAAACGGTACTCAAGGCGAAGCTCCTCGCCCACGCTTTTTTCCTCGAGCTCGAACGGCAGGGGTTGGCAGGTATTCAGGATCTCGAGCTCCTCCGCTTGAAGCTCGATCTCACCAGTCGGGATCTTGGTATTGATGGTGCCGGAGGGACGGGCTCCGACCTTCCCTTTGACACGGATCACAAATTCCGACCGCAAGGATTCCGCTTTTTTGTGCATCTCGGGATTGGTCTGCGGATTAAGAACGATCTGGGTGATCCCCCAGCGGTCGCGAAGATCCACGAAGATCAAGTTGCCGTGATCCCGGCGGGTATCCACCCATCCCGTTAAAGTCTCCGTTTTTCCGACAAAACTTTTATTCAGCTCCCCGCAAGTTACGGTTCTTAGCATAAATTCATCACCTTTTTCAAATGGTCCAGGATCTGTTCAAAAGGAACTTCCGTTTGCTCTCGCCTTT